>NZ_CP106793.1:1500000-1590000 GCF_025642135.1 Streptomyces cynarae
CGGATGTCTTGCCGGCGCCGGTCGGCCCGTGCAGCAGGAAGAGTCCGGCCGCCGACAGGGCGTCGAAGTCGACCTTCTGGGTGCCGCCGAACGGGCCGAAGGCGGTGATGTCGAGTCGGTGCAGCCTCACTGGTCCCCCTCCGTTCCACGCGTGTACGAGGTCACCGGGCGCCCTCCCGGACCGCCTGGTCTGCGCGCACCGCGTCGAACGCCTCCCGCAGCACGGCCCGTTCGCGCTCGTCGGGTCCCGCCCCGCGCACATGCGCCACGAAGTCCTCCGCGATCTGCTGGTCGGAGCGGCCCGCCAGCCTGCGCGCGTACGACACGCCGGAGTCCTCGGGGGCACGCTCGGGGTCGAAGACGAGGCTGAGGGTGTGCGGGAAGCGCTCGGTCAGCCGGGCCATGGGCTCGGCGGGCCGCACCGGGTCGGTGAGCGTGGCCTCCACCCACGCCTCCTCGTGCCGCGCCAGCTCCGGGTCGGCGAGCAGGTGCTCCAGATGGCCGCGGAGCCGGGCGAGGGGCCGCGGCACCGGGCAGTCGACGCGCTCCGCCGCGACCGAGCCGTCGGCGCCGAGGTCGACGAGCCACATGCTCTTGCGGTGGCCGGCCTCCGAGAAGGAGTACGGCAGCGGGGAGCCCGAGTAGCGCACGCGCTCGGTGATGGTCTGGCTGCCGTGCAGATGGCCCAGCGCCACGTAGTCCACGCCGTCGAAGACGCCGGCCGGCACCGCGGCGACCCCGCCTACCGTGATGTCCCGCTCGCTGTCGCTGGGTTCGCCCCCGGTGACGAAGGCGTGGGCGAGGACGACGGAGCGGGTGCCCGGGGCGCGCGTGTCCAGGTCGGCGCGGACCCGGTCCATGGCGGCCGCGAGCACCGCCTCGTGGCCCGCCTTCTCGACCGCGAACTCGTCCTTGACCAGGGCCGGTTCGAGATACGGCAGGCCGTAGAAGGCCACGTCCCCGTGCGCGTCGCCCAGCACGACCGGGGTTCCGCAGGCCGCGGGCTCGGTCCGCAGATGGATGCCCGCGCGGCCGATGAGGCCGGCGCCGACGCCCAGGCGGCGCGCCGAGTCGTGGTTCCCGGAGATCATCACCGTGGGCACGCCGAGGTCGGCGAGGCGGTGCAGGGCGTCGTCGAACAGCTCGACCGCGGCGAGCGGCGGCACCGCCCGGTCGTACACGTCTCCCGACACCACGACCGCGTCCACACCGCGCTCGCGCACGGTGGTGACGAGGTTGGCGATGAACGCGGCCTGGGCGTCGAGCATGTTCACCCGGTGGAACGCCCGGCCCAGATGCCAGTCGGAAGTGTGCAGCAGCCTCATGATCCCCGAGACTAACGGCCGGGTCTGACATCACGGGCGGTTGCTCCCGTACCGGGCCGCCCGGAACGGGAGCGGCCCGACGGACCGTCAGACGTCCGGTGCGTCCGTCATGCGTCCCCGTACGCCTCTCCGCCCAGCTCCAAGCGGGCCGTGCCCGCCGTCACATCGGCGAGCCACGCGCGGAACGCCTCGACGTCGGCCTCCGGCAGCCCGACCTCGATGGTGACGTTCTCGCCGTAGCGCACGTCCCGCACGTCGCGGCCGGTCGCGCGCAGGTCGTTCTGCACCTTGCCCGCGCGCTGGTGGTCGACCGTCACCGTGGCGAGCCGGAAGCGGCGGCGGGTGAGGGTGCCGAGCGCGTCCAGCGCCTCGCCGACCGCTCCCCCGTACGCCCTGATGAGCCCGCCCGCGCCCAGCTTCACGCCGCCGTAGTAGCGGGTGACGACGGCGACGACGTACCGCATGTCGCGACGCAGCAGCATCTGGAGCATGGGGACGCCCGCGGTGCCGCCCGGTTCACCGTCGTCGCTCGCCTTCTGGACGGCGGCGTCGGCGCCGATGACGTACGCGTAGCAGTTGTGGGTGGCGTCGGCGTGCTCCTTGCGGACGCCCGCGATGAAGTCCTGCGCCTCCTCCTCGGTGGCGGCCGGGGCGAGCGCGCACAGGAAACGGGAGCGGTTGACCTCGGTCTCGTGCACGCCCGCGCGGGCGACTGTGCGGTACTCGTCCTGCATCACGCCAGCGTATGCGGCACCCGCCCGCGTTCCGCAGGCGGGCCGGTACCCGCTGCCGCCCACGCCACGCGCGCGTGGCGCTGGTGGTCACGGACATGGGAAAGCCCCCACGCGCGTGGCTCGTCACGGCCGTCGAAAGCTGCGCGCGCGTGGCGCTCAGCATCGTAGGCCCCGCGTGTGGCCGCCTCCCGGTCACCCGCCTGGGCGTGGCCCAGGCGTTCGCCCCCGGGCACCCGGGCACACCACCCCGTAGTGGATACTCGCTCGTCGTTGTCCGACCGCCCGACGATCACAGGGAGAACACCGCATGACCGGCACCCAGGTGGAGAGCCCGGACGCCGCCGAGCCCGGACATTCGCGGCCCTCCACCGCCACGGCCCGCTGCCGGGCCTGGCTCCTGGAGGGCCTGAGCGAGCGCGCGGCCCGCCACCCGGGCCCGCACGCCACCCGGGACGACGGGCACGAGGGCCACGCCTGGTGGCGGGTGATGTGCCTGACCGGCGTGGACTACTTCTCCACCCTCGGCTACCAGCCCGGGATCGCCGCGCTCGCCGCCGGGCTCCTGTCGCCGCTCGCCACGCTCGTGCTGATCGCGCTGACCCTGTTCGGCGCGCTCCCGGTGTACCGCCGGGTGGCCCACGAGAGCCCGCACGGCGAGGGCTCGATCGCCATGCTGGAGCGGCTGCTGCCGTGGTGGGCGGGGAAGGTCTTCGTCCTGGTGCTCCTGGGCTTCGCGGCCACCGACTTCCTGATCACGATCACTCTCTCGGCCGCGGACGCCGCCGCCCACGTCGTGGAGAACCCCTTCGCTCCGCACTGGATGGACGGCGGCAACACCTGGATCACCCTGCTCCTGGTCGCCGCGCTCGGCGCCGTGTTCCTCAAGGGCTTCAAGGAGGCCGTCGGCATCGCGGTCGCCCTGGTGGCCACTTACCTCGCGCTCAACGTCGTCGTGATCGCCGTCTCGGCCTGGGTGGTGCTCAGCCACCCGGTGCGGATCGGCGACTGGACGCACGCGATGACCGCCGAGCACTCCTCGCCGCTCGCGATGATCGCGGTGGCGCTGCTCGTCTTCCCGAAGCTGGCGCTCGGCATGTCCGGCTTCGAGACGGGCGTGGCGGTGATGCCGCAGGTCAAGGGCGACCCGATGGACACCTACGCGGATCCGGCCGGCCGGGTGCGCGACACGCGCAAACTGCTCACCACGGCCGCCGTGATCATGAGCTGTCTGCTGCTGCTGTCCAGCCTGGCGACGACGATCCTGATCCCGCAGGACGCCTTCAAGAGCGGCGGCCCGGCCAACGGGCGCGCGCTCGCGTATCTCGCGCACGAGCACCTGGGCGGGGCCTTCGGCACGGTCTACGACATCTCGACGATCGCGATCCTGTGGTTCGCGGGCGCCTCCGCGATGGCCGGCCTGCTCAACCTGGTGCCGCGCTATCTGCCGCGCTACGGCATGGCCCCCGAGTGGACCCGCGCCGTCAGGCCCCTCGTGCTGGTCTTCATGGCGGCCGCGGTCCTCATCACGCTGTGGTTCCACGCGGACGTCGACGCCCAGAGCGGCGCGTATGCGACGGGCGTGCTCGTGCTGATGCTCTCCGCGGCGTTCGCCTCGACGGTCGCCGTGCACCGGCGCGGCCACCGGGCCGCCGCACTCGGCTTCGGCACGATCACCGCCGTCCTCGCGTACACCCTGGTCACCAACGTGATCGAGCGGCCGGACGGCATCAAGATCGCGCTGATCTTCATCGTGGCGATCCTCGTCACCTCCTTCGCCTCGCGTGTGCACCGCGCCTTCGAACTGCGGGCGGCGACGGTCACCTTCGACGAGGCCGCGGCCCGGCTGATCGACGAGGCCGCGGCGAGCGGGCCGCTGCTGCTCATCGCCAACGAGCCGCAGGAGCACACCACCGGGGAGTACCGCGCCAAGGAGTCCAGCCAGCGGGAGCAGACGCACATCCCGGACGGGCGGCCGGTGCTCTTCCTGGAGGTCTTCGTCACCGACTCCTCGGACTTCACCGCCGATCTGACCGTCCACGGCGACGAGAAGCACGGGGTCCGCAGGCTGCGCGTCCGCGGCGCGACCGTGCCCAACACCATCGCGGCGGTCCTGATGGAGCTGCGCGACCGCACCGGCCGGGTACCGCACGCCTACTTCAACTGGACCGAGGGCGCCCCACTCAGCCACCTGCTGCGCTTCCTGGTGTTCGGGGACGGCGAGGTCGCCCCGGTCACACGGGAGGTGCTGCGCCGTGCGGAGCCGGACCCGGAGAGGCGCCCCCGGATCCACGTCGGCTGAGCGGGCCCTACTTCGGCTTCCTCCCGCGCGCCACGACCACGTCCGTGAGGAGCGCCGCGCCGAGGGTCAGCGCCTCCCAGGCCGGGCCGTGCCAGGCGAGGACGGCGATGGCCGCGGTGGGGAACTTGGTGCGGACCCGGTCGAGCGTGTCGTCCAGGCCGTCCCCGGCGAGTTCCAGCACCAGTTCGGCGAGCCCCGGGTTGTGCCCGATCAGCAGCAACGTCCGCACGACGGCGGGCACTTCGCGCACGGCGTCCAGCAGATCGGGGACGTCGGCGGCGTACAGCCGCCGCTGGAGTCGTACGGGCGGTGGTGTGCCCCACTGGGCCGAGGCCAGCTCCCAGGTCTGGCGGGCGCGGACCGCGGTCGAGCACAGGGCGAGGTCGGGCAGCCAGTCGGCCTCGGCGAGCGCGCGCCCGGCGGCCGGGGCGTCCCGGAGGCCGCGCGCCGCGAGCGGCCGTTCGTGGTCGGGGACGCCCTCGGGCCAGGCGGACTTGGCGTGCCGCAGCACGACGAGCCTGCGCAGCGGACCCTGCCCGGCCGGGGTGCTCATGTCCGGGTACCGATCTCGCGGGTGAGGTCGAGCCCGAGCAGCCGGTCGGCGTAGGCGTACGTCTCGAAGCGCGCCCCGTCCGGCACGTCGTCGGCGCTCTCCACGCACCGCAGGACGTCCAGGACGGCCGGGACGTCGAGATCGTCCTCCCACGCGGTGCGCAGCTCCTGCCGCACCTGTTCGGGGACCGGCTTGGAGGGGCGGGTCGCCCAGGCGGCGACGGCCTTGCGCCAGCGGACCAGGGTGTCCCGCGCCTCGGTGAGGGCGGCCGTGTCGAGGTCGGCGGGCTGCCGGCGGGGGTGGGCGAGCAGGGCGAGGCGTAGCGCCGACGGCGGGGCGGCGGTGTCGGCGGGGCCGGTCGCGGGGGCCACCTCGACACGTACCCCGTCGGGCGCGGCGCCCCGCACTCCGACCACGTGCAGTACCTGTCCGATGCCCGGTGCGTCCGGCTCCGCGGGACGGATGCCGAGGTCGTCGGCGCGCGCCCCGAGTGCGGCGGGCGGTGCGCCCACCGTGACGACGGGTGTTCCGCCGAGCTCGAGGGCCCTGGCCAGCACGTCGGCCACCAGCAGCACCCGCAGCGCGGAGCTGTCGGCCCCGGCCGGGTGCGCATGGACCCGGACCAGGCCCGGACGGACGTCGGTGGGCTCGCCGCTGCGGGCGTCGATGATTCGGAGCACGAGGCGAGCGTAGGCGGGCCAGGCCCCCGGCGCAGCCGAGCGGACCCGGTTCCGGAAGGCGGGGGCGGCCCGGCCGTGCGCACGCCCGGGGTCCGGGAATCAGCGCCTGCCACCGGCTGTTGCCGCCCTCAGCAGGCGGCGCGGGACTACCGGGCCGCAGGACGTCGAAGGGAACCGGGCGTGTACGGCGACTCAGCAACGATCCGCAAGATCCTCACCGAGCTGGGCGACACGTGGGCGGTCGTGGGGCTGTCCACCAACCAGCGCCGGCCGGCCTACGGGGTCGCCGCCGTCCTTCAGCGCTTCGGCAAGCGTATCGTGCCGGTCCATCCCAAGGCCGAGACGGTCCACGGCGAGCAGGGCTACCCCTCGCTGGACGCGATCCCATTCCCGGTCGACGTCGTCGACGTCTTCGTCAACTCCGACCTGGCGGGTCCGGTCGCCGACGAAGCGGTCGCGATCGGCGCCAAGGCCGTCTGGTTCCAGCTGGGCGTCATCGACGAGCAGGCGTACGAGCGCACCCGCGCGGCCGGCCTTGAGATGGTCATGGACCGCTGCCCGGCCATCGAGATCCCTTCCCTGCGCTGACGTTGCGACGACCGGCCGACGGGCCGAGGGGGCCGGGAGAGTGACCCGGCGCGCGCGGCACCCGGGTTCGGGCCGCGCTCTCGGATACCTTGATACTACGAAGTAACTGGTCGGGCGGCGGCGAGGAGTTCCGCCCCGCCTCCGCCGACGTCGACGAGACCGAACCGCTCAGGGTGCCGAGCTGCTCGACGTACGGGCCCCTCACCTTCGACCGGGACCGACGCACGGCTGCAGCAGCCGGCGCCGCAGACCCGACACAAAGCACCACGGAGATCGATCGACCTGCCTTCGTCGAGGGGCTTCGCGCCCTGCCGGAGTCTCTCGGACGCAGCGGCTGGAAATGTCCGGGAGGCGCTATGTGGTCCGTACTGGAGCAGGTGGCCGTGGCCGCCCCTCAGCTCTTTGTCTACGCCGTCGGCCTCTTCGTCGCCATGATCCTTCTGTCGCTCGCCATCAGTCTGCGGCAGGCGGAGGCGTCGCAGCGCCCCGAGATCATCAGGGCGCTCGCGGATCTGATGGCGTTCTGGAAGAAGCGGTGAGCTGCCCCTCCCCCGCGTCAGCGGGCCAGACGTCCCAGCAGCGACGATGCCGAGGTGATGCCCACGGCCGCCGCCACCAGCAGCACCAGGAAGTCGGTGAGCAGGTGGGAGGGCGTGCCGAGGAGCAGGCCGCGCAGGGCGTCGACCTGGTAGCTCAGGGGGTTGACCTTGCTGATGGCCTGGAGCCAGCCGGGCATGACGTGCACCGGGTAGAGGGCGTTGGAGCCGAAGAACAGCGGCATCGTGATCGCCTGGCCGATGCCCATGAGGCGGTCCCGGGTCAGGACGATGCCGGCGATCGTCATGGACAGGCAGGAGAAGAAGGCAGAGCCGAGGACGACGGCCACCGCGACACCCAGCAGCCGCAGCGGGTTCCAGGTCAGCGCGACCCCGAGCAGCGCCGCGATCAGGACCACCACGACCGCCTGGACCAGCGCCTTCACTCCGGCGGCGAAGGCCTTTCCGGCGATCAGCGCGGCCCGCGGGGTCGGAGTGACCAGCAGCTTGGTGAGGATCCCGGAGTCCCGCTCCCAGATGATCATGATGCCGTAGAAGATCGCGATGAACATCGCGGACTGGGCGATGATCCCGGGCGCGAGGTAGTCGAGGTAGGGGATGCCGCCGGTGGGGATCGCCCGGATCCGCGTGAACGTCTCCCCGAAGATCAGCAGCCACAGCGCCGGCTGGACCGCCCGGGTGTACAACTCGGTGCGGTCGTGGCGCAGCTTCTGCAGCTCGACGGCGCACATGGCGCCGACCCGGGCGGGCAGCACCCTGAAGCCGGTGCGGGCCCGCGGTGGGGCCACCAGCAGGTCGAGGTCCGCCGGGTGGGCGCGGTCAGCCGACGCGGGATGCGGTGCGGCGGGTGCTTCGGACATCGCGGAAGTCTCCTGACTGGTCGTCGAGTCCGCTGCCGGCGACGTCACGGAAGACGTCCTCCAGCGTCGGCAGCGGGCCTTCGGTGCCGAGCCGCTGCGCGAGGCCGCTCCGCAGCTCCTCGGGGGTGCCGAGGGCGCGAACGCGGCCGCGGTGCATCAGGGCGACGCGGTCGCAGTACTGGTCGGCCTCGTCCATGTAGTGGGTGGTGACGAGGACGGTCATGCCGGTGGCGGCGCGTACGGCGTTGATGTGCTCCCACACGTTGGTCCGGGCGATGGGGTCGAGGCCGATGGTGGGCTCGTCGAGGATCAGCAGCCGCGGCGCGCTGACCAGCGCCTGGGCGAGTTCCAGCCGACGGACCATGCCGCCGGAGTACGTCTTAGCGAGCCGGTCGGCCGCGGCGGTGAGGTCGACGGCGGCGAGGGCCTGGTCCACGCGGCGGGCACGCTCGTTGCGGGAGACGTCGAAGACACGGGCGAACAGGGCGACGTTCTCCCGGCCGGTGAGCCCGGCGTCGGCGGAGAGCTGCTGCGGTACGTAGCCCAGCAGGCGCCGTACGGCCATGCGTTCACGCGTCGCGTCGTGACCGAAGACGCGCACCATGCCGGCCGGGACCGGCAGGAGTGTGGTCATGCAGCGGATGGCGGTGGTCTTGCCCGCGCCGTTGGGGCCGAGCAGTCCGAAGACCTCACCGTCGCGGACGGAGAGGTCCAACCCGTCGACCGCGTTGGTCTCCCCGAAGGAGTAACGCAGCCCGGCACAGGTGACGGCGTCGACTGCCGGGGCCTTGCCGTCCGTCGTGTTCCGCGTCATGTCTCCTCCGCCTCCTCGTGCAGGTTCTCCGCCAGCTTGCGCAGGGCCGGGAGGGCCACCTCGAGCGCCTTGCGGTCCGCCTCGTCGAGGCGGGCCACCTGGCCGCGTACGAGTGCCGCGCGCCGCTCGCGCCAGTCGTGCAGCCGTGCCCTGGCCGCCTCGGTGGGCAGCAGGCGCGCGGCCCGCCGGTCGGCGGGGTCCGTCTCACGGATCAGATAGCCGTCGCGGACCAGGTGCTTGACGAGCGTGGAGACCGAGTTGCCCGCCAGGTAGAGCTCCTTGGCGGCGTCCGACACTCCGATGCCCGGCCGTTCCACCACCAGGCGCAGCAGTTCGACCTCGGCTCCGCGCAGCGGCGGCGCGGCCATCCCTCCGCGCACGCGTCGGCGGATCAGCCGCTGTACTCCGATCAGCGCGGCCACCAGGTCGTCGGCGAGCCTTTCCGGTTCCACACCGATGAGATTAGCTCTGCTTCAGAGGTATTCGGGGAAAGAGACGGTCAAGGACCATCAAGAACGGGTCGAGACGCTCGCCGTCAGTGGTGGTGAGGTTCCTCCCGGTGCACCGGGCCGTGCGGGGCGTCGCAGTGCGCGGCGTCGTCCGCGGTGCTCCGGTCGCCGGGCAGGGCCACCTGGAGGACCTGTTCGGGGGCGTGGTCGACCTGGAGGGTGGTGTGGGTGATGCGGTAGTCGTGGCGCAGCACCTCCTCCAGGTCGCGGCGCACGGCGTGGCAGTCACCGCCGGGTTCGACCAGGACGTGCGCGGACAGCGCGGCCTGGCCGGAGGTGATCTGCCAGACGTGCAGGTCGTGCACCTCGACGACGCCCGGCCGGGCGACCAGCCGGTCGCCGAGCGCGTCCGGGTCGACGTCGGCGGGCGCGGCCTCCAGGAAGATGCGGCCGGAGTCGCGCAGCAGCCCGTACGCGGCCTTCGCCATCAGCGCGACGACCACCAGCGTGGCGATCGGGTCGGCGCGCTCGAAGCCGGTCAGGACGACGACGAGCGCGGCGATCGCGGTGCCGATGAAGGCGAACAGGTCGTTCAGCACATGCTGATAGGCGCCCTCGACGTTCAGCGAGGTGCGGTTGGCCTTCGAGATGCAGTAGGTCGCGGCCACGTTCACGACGATCCCGGTGAGCGCGGTGGCCAGCATGAGGCCGCCCTCCACCTGGGGCGGCGCGATCAGGCGTCGTACGGCCTCGTACGCCAGCCAGCCGCCCAGCAGAAACAGGGTCAGGCCGTTCGCCTGGGCGGAGAGGATCTCCGCGCGTTTGAGGCCGTAGGTGAAGCCGCCGCGGGCCGGGCGGGCGGCCAGCCGCATCGCGATGAGGGCGAGGACGATGGACGCGGCGTCGGTGAGCATGTGGGCCGCGTCGGAGAGCAGCGCCAGGGAGCCGGCGACGATGCCGACGGCCACCTCGGCCGCCATGAACACGGTGATCAGGCCGAGGGCGAGGCCCAGCCAGCGGCGGTCTGCGTCCGCCGACACGCCGTGGGAGTGCCCGGAGTGGTCCCCCGCTCCGTGTTCATGACCGTGACCGCTCATGTGGTCCGCCTTCCCCCTCGCAATCGGTTGTCCCGACCGCAGTGAAACCCATGGCCCCGTCCCAGGGCAAAGGCTGCACCGGTGACCGTTGTCATGTCCGATAATAAGCCGCTGACCTGCACAAACGTTACGGCGATGAGGGGCGGATGGCACGCCGGCCGGCGAGGGGATCCGCGGGGAGGGTGCGTTCGTCGCCGGTGGCGGGGCCCCGCACGCGGGGATCGTGGTCGGCGGGGACGAACATCTCGGCCATCCCGCTCACGGTCGTCACGGCCACCGCCACTGAACGCGCGGGGTGCGGGTCAGCCCGTACATCGGCCGGTACATCGGCTCGTGTACTGGTCCACCAGGTCGCACCAGCCGGCCTCGACCCGCTCCAGGGACATCCCGCGGCGGGTCAGCAGGTGGTCGACCAGTGCCGTCTCCAGGTAGCCGAGCAACGTGTGCGCGACGAGTTCGGTGTCGCCGTCCGCCCGTGCCTCGCGCAGCAGCATGCACACGTGTACCAGCCGGAGCTGGTACGGGGGAGTCGCGCGCTGGCGGTTCGCGTCCATGTGGGCGGCCAGATACAGGTCACGGTTAGTGTGCTCATGGCGAATGACGGCCGCACCGAACGCACGCAGCCGCTCCCGGGCGGGCGCGCCCGGACCGAGCGGCGGCGGTCCGGAGAGGAAGGCGGCCTGGAGCTTCTCCTCGTGGTGGCTGAGCAACTCCACCATCAGGCCCATGCGATCGCCGAACCGCCGGAAGACGGTGCCCTTGCCGACGCCCGCGCCGCAGGCGATGTCCTCCATGGTCACGTTCGCGATGCCGCGGTCCGCGGCCAGGCGGGCCGCGACCTCCAGCAGACGCGTGCGGTTGCGGGCGGCGTCGGCGCGCAGCCGGGCGGTCTCGCCGGTGGGCATGAGGGCGAGGTCGGTCGGCGCGTCGGCGTCGGGCGGGGGCGGCAGCAGAGGCGGGAGCGGCTCGGTCATGACATCAGACTAGCGCCGAGGGAAGACAATCGGACCCTGGTCCGTTTATGGTGGGCAGGAAGTGGACCGCGGTCCGCTTGAAGTGGTACAACGTTCAACGGACTTCCCCGGTCCGCTTGTACTGATCGCACATCCCGGGAGTTTTGCCATGTCTGTTCGTATCCTCGCCCTGGTCGGCAGCCTTCGTGCCGGTTCCCACAACCGTCAGCTCGCCGAGGCCGCCGCGAAGCACGCCCCCGAGGGCGTCGAGGTGGTGCTGCACGAGGGTCTGGGCCAGGTGCCCTTCTACAACGAGGACATCGACGTCGAGGGCACCGTCCCCGAGGCCGCGACCGCGCTGCGCAACGCCGCCGCCCAGGCCGACGCGCTGCTGCTCTTCTCGCCCGAGTACAACGGCACCATCCCCGCCGTCCTGAAGAACGCGATCGACTGGCTGTCCCGCCCGTACGGCGCCGGCGCCCTGACCGGCAAGCCGGTCGCCGTCGTGGGCACCGCCTTCGGCCAGTACGGCGGCGTGTGGGCGCAGGACGAGACCCGCAAGGCCGTGGGCATCGCCGGCGCCCACGTCGTCGAGGACGCCAAGCTGTCCATCCCCGGCTCCGTGACCCGCTTCGCCGAGACCCACCCGGCGGACGACGCCGAGGTCGTCGAGGGCCTGACCAAGGTCATCGAGCAGCTCTCTCAGGCCCAGCCGGTCGCCGCCTGACCTGCCGGGCACCGGGTCGCACACCGGCCCGGGACGTGACAAGGCTGTGGGCCAGGACCGAGCGGTCCTGGCCCACGGCCTTGTCCGCGTACGGGGACGTCGGCGGATGCGCGGGGGCGCGCCGGACCGGGTGCGGCGGCGGACCTGATGGAGGGCGGCGAGGACGACACCGGCCGATGAATCCGGCGTCTCAGTCGTGCGCCGGACTGTCGGTGAGCCGGTGGTCGGCCAGGCTGAGGGCCTCGTCCACGACCCGGCGCAGATGGCCGTCGCGCAGCGAGTAGATCACTCGGCGGCCTTCCTTGCGCGTGTCGACCAGGCCCGCCAGCCGAAGCCGCGCCAGGTGCTGGCTCACGGCGGGCCGGGCCGCACCGCACGCCTCGGTGAGCGTCGAGACGTCGGCCTCGCCGCCGCTCAGGGCGTGCAGCAGGGCGAGGCGGGTGCGGTCGCCCAGCAGCGCCAACAGCTCGGCCGCCAGCGCGAACTGCTCCTCCGCGGGAGTGCGGGGATGGCCGTCGGCGACCGTGCCGTCCGTGCGCGGCTGCGCATCCTGCGCAGATGATAGGTGCATGCGTGCGCTCATACGCACATAATGGCTCCCTGGGCGGGTACCCGTCCACTGCCGCACGGCGGAAGGGGCCTGGGATGAGAGACGAGCACGCGGGGCGCGAACGGGTGGGGCACCGGCACGCAGGAGACGGACACGTGCGACATGAGCACGGCCTGACGCATACGCACGGTCGCCACGCCCATCCCCATGACCACCCGCAATCACACCCCCACGGGCACGACCACGAGCCTGCGCACGGCCTGCTCTCCCGCCTCCGCCACCTCCTCACCCCCCATTCCCACGAGACCGCCGACAAGCTCGATACGGCGCTGGAGTCCTCCGCGCGCGGACTGCGTGCGCTGTGGGCCTCGCTGGCCGTGCTCGGGGCGACGGCGCTGGCGCAGGCGGTGGTGGTCGTGCTGTCCGGTTCCGTGGCGCTGCTCGGCGACACCGTGCACAACGCGGCCGACGCGCTGACCGCCGTACCGCTCGGCATCGCCTTCGTCCTCGGGCGGCGTGCGGCCACACGCCGCTTCACCTACGGGTACGGCCGCGCGGAGGACCTCGCCGGGATCGTGGTCGTGCTGACGATCGCCGCCTCCGCCGCCTTCGCCGCCTGGACGGCGGTGGAACGACTGCTGGACCCACGCCCCGTGCAGCACGTCCCGGTCGTCGCCGTCGCGGCCGTCATCGGTTTCGCCGGCAACGAGTGGGTCGCCCGTCACCGCATCCGGGTGGGTCGCGCGATCGGTTCGGCCGCGCTGGTCGCGGACGGACTGCACGCGCGTACGGACGGCTTCACCTCGCTGGCGGTGCTGGTGGGCGCGGGCGGGGCGGCGCTCGGGTGGCAGCTCGCCGACCCGATCGTGGGACTGGCGATCACGGCCGCGATCGCGCTGGTACTGCGGGACGCGGCGCGCGAGGTCTTCCGTCGGGTGCTGGACGCCGTCGACCCGGCCCTGGTGGACCGGGCGGAGCGGGCGGTCGCGGAGGTGCCGGGTGTGCGTGAAGTGGGCGAGCTGCGGCTGCGCTGGATCGGACACCGGCTGCGCGCCGAGGTGGCGGTCGTGGTCGACGGCGAGGTGAGCGTACGGCGGGCGCACGCCATCGCGGTCGAGGCCGAACACGCCCTGCTGCACGCGGTACCGAGGCTCACGGCCGCCCTGGTGCACGCGGACCCGGCGCCTGCACCGGGCGAGGCGGACCCGCACCTGGCGCTGGCCCACCACGCCCGGAGTTGACCGCAGCGTCCCTCAGACGCCCAGGCCCTCCAGCACCACCGCGTCCGGCAGCTCCGCGAACGCCTTGCCCGGCACCAGCAGCTTGCCGCGGCGCCGGCCGCTGCCCACCAGGACGTACGGCAGGTCGACGACCCTGGAGTCCACCAGCACCGGCCAGCCGTCCGGCAGTCCGATCGGGGTGATGCCGCCGTATTCCATCCCGGTCTCCCCCGTCGCCAGGTCCATGGGCGCGAACGAGGCCTTCCGGGCGCCGAGTCGGCGGCGGACCACGCCGTTGACGTCGACCCGGGTGGCCGAGAGGACCACGCAGGCGGCCAGCGTCGTGTCGCTGCCGCGCTTGCCCGCGACCACGACGCAGTTGGCGGACTGGTCGAGTAGCTCCTTGCCGTAGTGCTCGAGGAAGGTCGCCGTGTCGGCCCAGTCGGGCTCGGTGTCGACGTACACGATCTGCTCGGCGGGCACGCTGCCGCTCCATTGGCGTACGGCGTCGGCGACGGGGCCGGTGAGTTCCTCGAGGCAGTCGGGGGCCGGGACGGCGTGGTCGAAGTCTCCGATGGGTGCGCGCATGACGGCACGCTAACAGCCGGGCGCCCCCGGCCCGCCGGCGTCTCAGCGCACGGGCGGCACCGAGACCGCCATCACCATCTCCATCGGGACGTCGCCGTCGTTGGCGTACGTGTGCGGGGTGCTCGCCTCGAAGGAGGCGCTGGCGCCGGTGGGGACCCGGTGCTCGACGCCGTCGACGGTGAGGGTCAGCTCGCCGGCGGTGACGTGGACGAGTTCCACCGTGCCGACGGGGTGCGGGTCCGAGGGGCTGCGGTCCCCGGGCATCAGCCGCCAGTCCCACATCTCCAGCGGGCCGGGCGCCTCGGTGCCGGCGAGGAGGCGGTTGTAGCTGCCGGCGTCGGTGTGCCACAGGCGTACGGCCTGCTCGGCCGGGACGATGCGGACCTTCGGGCCCTGCTCGTAGTCGAGCAGCGTGGTGACGCTGACGCCGAGGGCGTCGCCGATCTTGACGACCGTGCCGATGCTCGGGTTGGTGCGGGCCTGCTCGATCTGGATGAGCATGCCGCGGCTGACTCCGGCGCGGGCGGCCAGGGCGTCCAGGGTGAAACCCCGCTCGGTACGCCACCGCTTGACGTTGCGCGCCAGGGACTGGGTCAGCAGTTCGAGGTCCGACACATTCCGTCCAATATTGTGTATGACAGAGTTGACTCGATTGAACTATGGTGGGGTGCACCTGATCGTTCACTGAACTGTACTGCGAGGCGGTCCGATGACAGCGCTCTTCGCCCTGGCCACCAGCCTTCTGTGGGGCCTGGCCGACTTCGGCGGCGGACTGCTGACCCGACGCATGCCGGCGCTGACCGTGGTCGTCGTCTCGCAGACGATCGCCGCGGCCGTGCTGGGGGCGATCGTGGTGGGCACGGGCGGCTGGAGCGAGGCAGGGCCACGGCTGTGGTTCGCGCTCGCCGCGGGCCTGATCGGCCCGGTCGCGTTGCTCTCCTTCTACCAGGCGCTCGCCCTCGGCCCGATGGGCGTGGTCTCCCCGCTGGCCACCCTGAGCGTGGCGGTCCCCGTCGGCGTCGGGCTGTTCCTCGGTGAGCGGCCCGGGCTGGTGCAGGTGGCGGGCATCCTGGTCGCCGTCGCCGGCGTCGTGCTCGCGGGCGGCCCCCAGCTCAGGGGCGCCCCGGTGCAGCGGAAGGCGTTCCTGCTGGCGCTCGTGGCCGCGCTCGGCTTCGGCACGGTGTTCGCGCTGATCGCGGAGGCGTCGACCACGGTCACCGGACTGTTCCTGGCGCTGTTCGTGCAGCGCGCCGCGAACGTCGCCGGAGGCGGAGCCGCCCTGTACGTCGCCCTGCGCAGGGGCGCCCCGGCGCTTCCTGCCGAGGGCACCCCCTGGCGTTCCCTGCCCGCGCTCGCCTTCGTCGGTCTGGCCGACGTCGCGGCCAACGGCACATACGCGATCGCCGCCCAGCACGGCCCGGTCACCGTGGCGGCGGTGCTCGCCTCGCTCTACCCCGTGGTCACGGCGCTCGCCGCGCGCGGCTTCCTCAGCGAACGGCTGCGCGCCGTGCAGGCGGCGGGCGCGGGCCTGGCCCTGGTGGGTACGGTCCTGCTCGCCACCGGCTGACTTCAGGATTCCGCCTCCAGCTCGGCGAGCCGGGCCACGTCCTCCTCGTCCAGTTCGGCCAGCGCCAGCAGCTGGTCCGGCGTGACGCCGTCCGGGATCGGGACCGGGGCCGGGGTCCTGAGCGGCGGCTGCCAGCCGGCCTCGCGCGTCCAGCGCCGTACGACCCGCGCAGGGGCCCCCGCCACCACCGCGTGGTCCGGTACGACGCCCCGTACCACCGCTCCGGCCGCCACCACCACGTTCCGCCCGATCCGCGCCCCCGGCAGGATCACCGCGCCCGTACCGATCCAGCAGCCCGGCCCGATCTCCACCGGCTCCATCCGGGGCCACTGCTTGCCGATCGGCTCATGGGGATCGTCGTAGGAGTGGTTGGTGGAGGTCACGTAGACGTACGGCCCGAAGTAGCAGTCACTGCCGATCGTGACCGTGGTGTCGGCGATGACATGGCTGCCCCGGCCGAGGACCACGCCGTCGCCGATGCGCAGGATCGGATCCGGGCCGAGGTCCAGGTCGGGCATGAGCCCCGCGGTCAGCGTCACCTGCTCGCCGATGATGCAGTGGGCGCCGAGGTGGATCCAGGGCTCGCCGAAGACCGTGCCGAGCGGGAAGGCGAGTCTGCTACCTGTTCCCATCGCGCCGAAGCGGAAGCGCCCGGGGTGCTCCGCGCTGACCGACCCCGTGCGCTGCACCCAGGCCCAGCCCGCGTGAACGGCGCGCTGCGCGAGGCCACGGCGCCATGATGAGAACGTGTTCCTGCTCCTGAGCACCCGCTTACCGTAATCGGCCGGGGCTGGGGCCGGGCGTCCGGGCGCCTGTGATCTTCGCCCCACCGATGGCGTACGGTGCCGGTGTACCGACCACGAGGAGACGGCCATGACGCAGAAGGCGCTGATAACGGGGATCGGCGGCAGGGATCCCAAGGTGGATCAGGAGGCGTTCGTGTCCCCCACGTCGGTGGTGATCGGGGACGTGACGCTGCACGCGGGCGCGAGCGTCTGGTACGGCGCGGTACTGCGCGGCGACGTCGAGCGGATCGCCGTCGGCGCGAGCAGCAACGTCCAGGACAACTGCACGCTGCACGCCGACCCGGGCTTCCCCGTCACCGTCGGCGAACGGGTCTCCATCGGGCACAACGCGGTGGTTCACGGCGCGACCGTGGAGGACGACTGCCTGATCGGCATGGGCGCCACCGTCCTCAACGGCGCGGTCATCGGCGCGGGCTCCCTCGTCGCCGCCCAGGCCCTGGTCCCACAGGGCATGCGGGTGCCCCCGGGCTCACTGGTGGCGGGCGTCCCCGCGAAGGTCAAGCGGGAGCTGACGCCCGAGGAGCGGGAGGTCATCACACTGAACGGCACGATGTACGCGGACCTGGCGCGGGCGCACCGCGAGGTGCACGAGGAGAAGTGAGGGTCACTCGGAGGCCGGTACGGTCTCCGGTTCCGTCTCCCGCTCACCGGCCGCCGCTCTGCTCGCCTTGCCTGCCTTGCGCTTCAGGATCAGCATCGAGGCGAGGCCGATCAGCGCCGCCGCCACCAGTCCGAGGTAGGAGAACTTCTTCAGCCAGGACTCGGCGACGACACCCACGTAGTAGATGACCGCGGTGGTGCCGCCCGCCCAGACGACGCCCCCCAGGAAGTTCGCGATCAGGAACTTCCAGTACGGCATCCTCAGCACCCCGGCGAGCGGCCCGGCGAAGATCCGCAGCAGGGCGACGAAGCGGCCGAAGAAGACCGCCCACATGCCCCACTTCTCGAAGGACCGCTCGGCGGTCGCGACATGGCCCTCGCCGAAGTGCTTGGGGAACTTCTTCCCGAGCCAGGCCAGCAGCGGCCGTCCGCCCTTGCGGCCGATCGCGTAGCCGATCGAGTCGCCGACGACGGCGCCGACGCTCGCGCAGGCTCCGAGGACCACCGGGTTGATGCCGCTGTGCTGGGAGGACAGCAGGGCCGCCGACACCAGGACGATCTCGCCGGGCAGCGGGATGCCCAGGCTCTCCAGACCGATGACCAGCGCCACCATGGCGTAGACGGCGCCCGCTGGGACCGTGTCGAGCCACTCCTGGACGTGCACCGCCGGTTCCTCCCCGATTCGCGTCCCTGCCTTCACGGCGCGCGCGGGCCCGGCCGGCACCGCACACGCCGTGAAGCCTACCGGCTCAGCCGGCCGTGCCGCCGTCCCTGGAATCGCACTGGCGGTCGCGTCCGACGGTGGCACTCAGGCTGTTCCCGCCCTGGGCGGCCGTCCTCGGGGAGAGGACGATCCCCGGCCGGCCGGGCGCGGCGGCCTCCTCCGGGGCGAGCGGCACCCGGTCGCCGACGTACGAGCCCCGGTACGGGAGAAGGCGAAGAACCGCCCCTCGTTCGTGTTCGCCCCGTCCGCGACAAGCACCGAAGCCGCGCGTACCGGCGAGGGTGGGCGCCGCGGCGAATCGCCGGCCGTCCCGCGTGACCCATTTCGACTCGCAGGGAATGCGGAAACGAATCTGTTCAAATATCCACGCCACGCAGGCAGTTGATAGTTCAATGGCCCCGCTGCGATACTCCGCATCCGGCCCCGTCACCACCCCGGACAGGGTCGCCCGACCTTGCCGTGAATCCGAGGGCCGGGGCGCCACAAACCCCCCACAAAGTCCGCACAAAAGCCCGGCTTCGGCACCCCCAGAAGTTCTCGGCGGGCCCTTCCTCCGGGGCCGACTCGTCCCTGGTTACCCCATCTGACCTGCTCCGAAGACGGCAGCGCGGCACACGCAGCGAAGAAGGTGCGTCATGAACGGTTATCCACCGCCACCCGCCGACTGGTCTCCCCCGGCAGCGGATTCCACGAGAGTTCCTTCCCTCTACGAGCATCCCGATTTCCAGTCGATTCGCGGCGCCTTCCGCGCCTTCGCGGCCGTCGCCGTGACGCTTGTCGTGGGCGGTTTTCTGCTCTACGTGTTGTTGTCGAGTTTCGCCCCGGGTGTGATGAACCAGCGTCTGGCCGGCCATCTCACCGTGGGCCTGGCGCTGGGCCTCGCCCAGTTCGCCGTGATGGCCCTCGCGGTGTGGCGCTACACCGTGCACATGAGCCGGCGCGTCGACCCGGCGGCACGTCGGCTCCGCACCGAGCTGGAGCGCGCCGACGCCCGGGGGACGAGCGACCGGCAGCCCAGGGGGTTCGGCACGTGGTGACGGTCTCCGCAAGCGTCGTGAACCGGTTCAGTCTGCAACTGACGTTCGTCCTCTTCCTGTCCGTCGTCGTGGTGACCCTGTTCACGGCGCTGCTGACGGCTCCTCAGCGCGACGAGATCAGCGAGTTCTACCTCGGCAACCGGAACATGTCGCCGCTGCGCAACGGCCTGGCGATGTGCGGCGACTACCTGTCGGCGGCGACCCTCCTCGGCAGTACGGGCCTGGTCGCGCTCACCGGTTACGACGGACTGCTGTACCTGGGCGGGACCGCGGTCGCCTGGATGGCGGTGCTCCTGGTCGTCGCCGAGCCCCTGCACAACTCCGGCAGGTTCACCCTGGGCGACACCCTGGCGCTGCGCCTGCCCCGTCGCCAGCGGCCCGTGCGCCTGGCCCTCGCCGTCTGCACCCTGGTCATCACCACGCTCTACCTGGTGGCCCAACTCATCGGCAGTGTGGCGCTGCTGACCCAGTTCGTGGGCGAGCCGAGCCAGGCCGTCCGCACTCTGTGCGTGATCGCCATCGGCACCATCGTCGTCGTCTACGCCGCGCTCGGCGGCATGCCCGGTGCGACCTTCATCCAGGTCGTCAAGGCCGTGATGCTGGTGTCCGGCGTGGCGATCATGGCGGTCCTGGTGCTGACCCGCTTCCACTGGAACGTCAACGCGCTGCTGTCGGCCGCCGCCCGGGGCAGCGGCCTCGGGCAGCGCTTCCTGGAGTCCGGGCTGCGCTACGGCGCCGGGACCGCCAGCAAGCTCGACTTCTTCAGTCTGGAGCTGGCCATCGTCCTGGGTCTCGCCGCGCTCCCCCACGTGGTGATGCGTCTGCTCGCTCCCCGCACCAACCGTGTGCTGCGCACCTCGGTCGTCTGGGCCATGGGGCTCGTCGGCTTCGTCTGCCTCGCCGCCGGCATCCTCGGCCTGGGCGCGACAGCGATCCTGGGGCGCGAGAACATCGCGAAGATCGACCCCCGGGGCGATGCGACCGTCCTGTTGCTCGCCCAGTCCCTCGGCGGCGGCCTGCTCACCGCGCTGATCTCCTGTCTGGCCTTCGTGACCCTGCTCGCGGTCGCGGCCGGACTCACATTGGCCGCCGCCTCCTCGCTCGCCCACGACCTCTACGGCGAGGTCATCCGCAAGGGGCAGGCGACCCAGACCGAAGAGCTGGGTGTGGCGCGGATGGCGGCGGCCGTCATCGGTGTCCTCGGCATGCTGCTGGCCCTGCTGCCGTGGGAGATCAGCACGGCCAGTCTCGCCTTCCTCGCCTTCGCGATCGCGGCCTCGGCGATCCTGCCGGCCCTCGTCTACAGCCTGTTCTGGCGCCGCTTCTCCGCGCACGGGGCGCTGCTCAGCCTGTACGGCGGCCTGGCCTGCTCGGTGCTGCTGGTGGTGTTCTCCCCGGTGCTCTCCGGCTCCCCCACATCGGTGTATCCACATATCGACTTCGCCTGGTTCCCGCTGCAGAACCCGGGCATCGTCTCGATCCCGGCGGGATTCCTGCTGGGGTGGCTGGGGAGCGTGCTGCGACCGCAGCAGGAGCCCGCGGAGTACGAGGAGTTCCAGATCCGCACGCTGGTGGGCGCGGCGCCCCGCGCGGCCCGGGACTGACCGCTCCCTCCGACGTCCCGGCACCGCCCACCGCGGAGGGGCCCCTGCCAGGGCGAACGCGCCCGGCCGGGGCCTTCCGCCGCACGGCGGCCCGTTGTGGCGTCAGCCGTTGGGGCGCAGGGTCCGGACCACCGTCATTTCGCCGGTGACGGCGCCATCTGCACTTCGCGGCAGCCGATGAGCCCATCGACACCGGCCGAGGTCCCTGGTTCCGGCCGACACGGTCCCTGGTTCCGGCCGACACGGTCCCTGGTTCCGGCCGACACGACAGGGCCGGACGGGCGTGATGCCCGGCCGCAGGACCGCGCTGCCGATCCGGCCACCGCCGCCGGCCGTATCCGTCAGAACGGAACAGGCAAAGGCAAGATCGGCCCTGATTCTGGCAAGGCGGGAGCTTCCTCCCGGCGATCGCCCATGATGTGTCACTCGACAGGCACTCCGAGTGACGGGATGTGAGCGGTGTGGTGATCGAAGCCGGTGTGGTCACGGGGTACGTGATCGCGTGGGCGGTGCGCAAGGCGCGTCGAGCGGCGGGGCGGCTGGACGGCGAAGTCGACGCGGCGATCGATGCCGGGTTGGACAAGCTGCATGAGGTGGTGGCAGGAAAGCTCATAGGTCACCCGGTGCTGAACGACCTGGAAGAGGAGGCCGCAGCCACGGCCGTCGGTGACAGCCACATCAGTGAGCTGACCCGTCAGCAGGTGGAACTGGCCGTCACTGCCGCGGCCGGCAAGGACGATGCCTTCGCGCGGGCGGTGACCGAGCTCGTGGCCGCTGTGAGGGCCGGCGAGCAGGCCGGCGGGCAGAGTGTGCTCGGCCACGGCGGTGTGACCGTCGCCGGTGACGTCGACATCCGCGCCGACCACGGTGCCGCGGCGGCGTGGAACATCGGGACGGTGACGATCGGTCGGACTTCGGGGGACCCTCAGGGGCCGGGTCGTTCCCGCGACTGAACGCTCCCGGCTTTCTTTCCCGACGTCGCTCTCCGTCCCGCGGTCACGCTTCACCAGACGCTCAAGCACAGGGTGCCGGGGTCATCGCCTCGGGGACCGTCGCAGCCGGAACCATCGGGACGGTGAACCTGCTGTTCAGGCGCCGACGAGAGGGTCTGGACACGGCTGCCCACCATCTCGCGACCGAATCCGGGCGTTTCTGGGGCGCTGAGAAAGGGGTGTACGACCTGGACGACAAGCCGTCCATCCCGGTTCAGTGGATCTGGGACCATCGCTTCTCCCGCCCGCGCGACGAGGTCCTCCCGGAGTCGGACGGCGACAGCGGTGTCGTCGGCGACCTCTACACACAGGTCTACAGCCGGCTTCCCGACCCCACCCGCCTGGTTCTGCTGGGACATGCGGGCACCGGCAAGTCGGCCGCCATGCTGCTCCTGCTGCTGGCGGCCCTGGACGACCGCGAGGAGAACCCGGAAGTCAGGGTCCCCGTCTGGATCACGCTCAGCAGCTGGAACCCGCACGAGCGCCGGCTGCGTGAGCTGGCGGTCGAGGCGATGGAGTGGCTGGTGCCTCACCTGCGCAAGGATTCCGTCTACGGCCCGGCAGCCGCGGCACGGCTGTTCGACGAGGGCAGGGTGGCACTGTTCCTCGACGGGCTCGACGAGATGCCCAAGGAGCTGCGCAAGGCGGCGATGACAGCCGTGGCCACCGAGGCCGGTGCTCTGCCGGTCGTGATCACCTGCCGGTCGGGCGAATACGTCAGGCCCACGGCACCCGGCCGCAAGATCGTCGCCCCGGTGGTGCTCCAGCTGCGCCCGCTGCAGGCGGACACCGTGGCCCTCTACCTGACGAAGGGCAACGCGGGCGCTGATCTGCCCGTCTGGCAGAACCTGGCCGACCACATCGTCGCCCACCCCGGCGGACCGATGGCTCGCGCCCTGCAGACCCCGCTCTACGTGTCCTTGATGCACGCCGCCTATCCGGAGCCGGGCCCTGAGCACGACCCGGCCGAACTCCTGGCGCTGGGCGACCACGACAAGATCCAGGAGACGGTCGTCGACCAGTTCCTCGACCGGGTGTACCCCGACGCACCCGGGATTCCGGGCCCTTCGGACGAGCGCCGCCGCGACACTCTTCGCGGTTCCCGGCGCGGCCGGTGGTGGGCCCGCGCGACGAGAAGGATCAGCGCCTGGAACCTGGCACGGCGCAGGCGCCGAGGGCTGCGCTTCCTCGAATGGACCGCGTTCCACCTGGGTGAAGGCACCGACCTGCGGTGGTGGCAGATACCGAACTGGGCGTCCCCGGACCGGCTCGCCGGGATGTGCATGGTCCCTGCCGCGCTGTCCACCACGGTGCTGTGCCTGTTCGGGGTGCTCGTCACGGGCGAGCGGTCCACGATCCTGCTCATTGGCATCGCGCTGGCCGCCTGGGGGCTGGGTGGCCTCTTCGGGGTCCTGGCGTTCAACCAACTGCATCGCGCAGGAGGCCGACCACTGGGGATGCGGCTCCGCAAGCCCACAGCCGCCGAGGCTCGATACGTCCTGGGCAAGGGGCTGATGCCGGCCGCGCCGTTCTTCTACGGCGCCTACCTCGCAAAAGGAGTCCTCGCGGGGCTGGGTGCGAGCCTGGGCATCTTCTTCTTGGGGGTCGTCGGCGGAGACCTGACCCCACACGGTGAGGGCGGCCTGCTCGCCCTGTGGTCGCAGCCGCTGACCGACGACACGCGCATCACCGTGCCCCGGAGTTACCGCGGGGACTGGTTGCGTACCGTTTACGTCGTCCTCACCGCCACCATCGCCACCGGGCTGGTGACCGCCTTCGCCGGAGCCGTCGAGGGCGGTGCGTCCACAGGGTTGCGCTACGGCTGTGGCATCGGCGCGGCCATGGGCTGGTTGCTCGGTCTCGGGCCTGCGGTTGTCCTACGAATCACACCGGTCGTGGTGAGCCGGCGCCACGGCCTGGGGTACGGCTCGTTCACCCGTCACCTGCGCACGGCACACCGACTGAAGGTGATCCGGCAGGCGGGCGTCGTGTACCAGTTCCGACACACCGCCCTGCAGGCTCGTCTGCGGAGCCGGTACGAGGCCTTCACCTCGAGCAGCCGCGACTCCGAGCGGCCGGCACTGGCTGAGCGGTGCGACTGACCGCATGCTCGGGTCGCCTAGAAGATCGGGTTGATCGTGCATCCGTGTGCCTGTGGGAGCCGACGTACGAGGAGATAGGTCCGCCGGCTGGGGTGCTCGTGTCCGGGGTGTGGTGCTCGGTCGAGCCGTGCGGTGAGGGTGAGGCCCGCTTGGGCGAGGGCCGCCGTTTCGGCGACCGGGTCGAGGAAGCGGAAGGTGAGGTCGACGGGGCGGTCCCACCATTCGGTGAGGTGTGTCGCCTGTCCGGGGCGGGTGTCGCCGTCGCTGGTGTGGAAGGCGAGGAGGGCATGGCCTTCAGGGCGCAGCACACGGGCGAATTCCCTGTAGGCGGCGGCTCGTTGGTTCTGGTCCAGGTGGATCACGGCGTACCAGCACAGGATGCCGCTCGCCGTCCGCGAGCGGATCGGCAGCGCGGTCATGTCCGCAGCGGCGAACGGCAGGGAGGTGGCGTGGTGCGCGATGGTGCACATGGCAGGCGACAGGTCGACGCCGAAGGTACGGGCTCCGCGGCGGGCCAGGTGGGCTGTTGCGTGGCCCGGTCCGCAGCCGATGTCCACGATCGGTCCGTCGGTGGCCAGTTCGGCGAAGGCGTCCAGCAGAGCGCGGTCGAGGGGCTTGCCCTGGAGTTCGTCGCCGATCTCGGCGGCGTAGCGTTCGGCCACCGTGTCGTAGCTGCGGCGTGTCACGGCGGTCGCCGCGGTATGCGGGCGAGGTGCTGTCATGCCTGGCTCCGCTCGGGTCGGATGATCGCTTCGGCACCGATCGGAGTGAACCCGGCGGCGAGGAAGGAGCGCAGCGAGCGGGCGTTGCCCGGGGCGACGGCGGCGTGGACGAGCTCCCCTTCCGGGACCAGGGTGAGGGCGTCGGCGAGCAGCGCCCGGCCTTGTCCGCGACCGCCGTCCGCGGGTTGATGCAGTTCGATGCTGAGTTCCGTACGCCCGGCGAGTCCCGCCGCCAGAGTGACCAAGCCTCGCTCGTCCCCGAATACCCGTACTCCGGAGCGCAGTTGCCGGGCATACCGCACCCTGGGGTGGTCGTCGGCGTCCGTGATCGGCCGCAGGCGGGGTGGGCCGCCGGTGCCGCGGTGGACGAGGGTGGCGTCGACGCTGCCGATCCGGCCCGTGGGTCCGGCGAGGGCGCGCAGGAAGTCCGGGGACAAGGAGCCGCCGAAGCCGTCGGGCCGGTGCGCGTGGACCTGTGCGCCGGGCAGCGCGGTGGCGACGACGGCGTGGCCGGTGAAGGCGACCGAGCACTCCAGTCCGCCGGGCAGCGCGGGCAGCACCGTGACCGCCCCGTCGGCGGGCGGGAAGCGTCCTTCGGCGGCGTCGCAAAGGTACGCCAGCAGCGGGTGCGCGGGCGCGAGTGCGGTTCGGTGGGCATCGAGGAAGGCCAGCAGCGCGGCGTTGAACCGCTCCGGTTGCTCCAGGTTCGGCAGGTGGGCGGCGTCGTCGATGACTTCGAGCGACGAGCCGGTGACGAGCCCGTGGATGAGCCGGGCCTCCTCCACCGGCGTGTAGGTGTCCTCGGCGCCCACCATCACGAGGGTCGGTACCCGCACGGCCTCCAACGCAGGGCGGTAGTCCGGCCGTTCGGCCCGCCCGCGCAGGGCCGCCGCGGCTCCGGCCGGGTCGGTGCCGCGCATCATGCCCAGTACGTGCCCGGCGACCTCGGGCAGGCCGGTCACGTGGTGCGGCGCGATCATCCTGTCGATCACCTGGGTCGCGTACCCGTCCATGCCCTCGGCCGGCAGGCGGTCGGCGAGCGCGTTGCGGAACGCCCTGCCTTCCTCGGTCTCGGCGACCGGTGAGGTGTCGGCCAGCACCAGCGCGGCCACCCGCTCGGGGTGACTGCGCTGCATCTCCATGGCGATCTGGCCGCCCATCGACAGCCCCGCCACCACGGCCCGCTCCACCCCGAGCCGGTCGAGCAGCTCCGCGAGATCCCGCGCGAAGTCCGACAGCAGCGTCGTCCCTGGAACGACCGTGCTCTCCCCGTAGCCGCGCAGGTCGGGGACGATCACCCGGTACCCCGCGCCCACGAGCGCCTCAACCTGGGGCCGCCACATGCTGCGGTTGAACGGGTGCCCGTGGACCAACAGGACCGGCACCCCTGCGGGGGAACCGAGATCGTCACAGGAGATGGTGACACCGGGCGCGACGAGGACCGCGCGCGCTTTGGTCCCGCTCGCCGATGCCGACGCCGCGCTGGTGGAGTTCATGCCAGCCGCCCTTCTGGGTGGGAGTACGCCGGTCGCGTACCGTCTCGCGGCCGGCGTCATGGGAGAGTCCTGAGTGCTCGTCAGGGTTTCACGGCGTGCACGATCCGCAGCCCCTGGGGTCTGCGGCATCGTGGCGGGCGTCCGGTCCCGCCGCCCCGACCTGTCTGGAGCGGGTTCGCGCGCTGCACCGCAGGGGCGTCATCCCCGCCTACCACGCCGACATCCCCGCCGCCCTCAACCGCGGCGTTCAGGCGCTCGTCCCCGTCGGACCGGCTCGGCGAGCGCGGCGAGATCACCGGCTTCCGCACCTCGGTCATTTTTCAGCAGGTGAGCAACACCGCCCCCACGCGGCTTCCCGTGGCCGACCAGCACTTCAGCTGTCAGCGAGGCTGTCAGGGCACGGTGATGACGATCTTGCCGCGCGCGTGACCCCCGGCACTCCGGTCGGGCTTGCTGTGCCAACCGGGCACGACGGTTCGTCTGCGTGCCGAACTGGAGGAGTGGCTGCCGGGGGTCCCGCCAGCACCCGGCGTGGGCACCCCGAGCGCCACCGGGCGACCTGACAGGGCCGGCAGACGACGTCAGGTCGCCGACGTTCGTGCAGGCGACTCGGCCCTGCTCCTGAAGACGGCCGGGCCCGAACTCGGCCCGACCTGCCGGCAGCGCCGCGCCGAGGTGGCTCGGCCCCGGCTCACCCGTTCAGCCGCAAGGTCCACACCACGGTCATCTCGCCCGTGACGGCCCCGTCCTCGCGCTGAATGGCAATGCTCACAGGGAATTCCGGCCGCGCACCCGCGTCGAGTTCCGCGATGACCTCGGCCGCCGGGCGGCCCAGGGTCGCCGTGGCCGTCACCGGTCCCATGGCGAGCTTCTTGTAGTCGATCTCGGCCCGCACCGCGAGCGGTACCGCGCGGAAGAGCTGGTCGCCGAAGGCTGTCAGAACGATGGCTCCGCTGGCGGATTCGGCCAACGTGAACATGGCGCCGGCGTGGGGACCGCCGAGGTGATTGTGGTATTCCGGCTGGTCCGGGAGCTGGAGCACGGCACGCTCCGGGGTCACCTCGATGAACTCGAGGTTCAGGGTGCGCACCATAGGGACCGCGGCGGCAAGCATCTCGCCCATCGAGGCGCTGTCAACTGTCACAGACGACATGTTACCGGCGAGTAGTAGTTCTGGCCACCCCGCTCCGCGGATGCCGCAACGCCGGACACGGCACCCCGTCAGCCGATGCTGAAGGCGCCGTCGGGAGGTTCAGGCGACGGGACGGCGTTCTCGTCGTGCACCGGCTCCGCGCCGCCCAAGAAGTCCCGTAGCGCCGCGCCGTGTTCGACGCGGGCCGGGAACGCGTCCGCGGCGGATCGGCGGGCGAGCGGGGCCGTGTCCAGTGGCCGGTGCCCGGCGAGGAGTACGGCGTTGCCGAAGCGGCGGCCGCGCAGCACGGCCGGCTCGGCGATCAGCACCAGCTCCTGGAAAACCGTCGCGAATGTGGCGAGTTGGGAGCGCAGGAAGGCGAAGGGCGCGGAGTCGGCGAGGTTCGCCAGATAGACGCCGTCCGGGCGCAGCACCCGCTCGGCGGCACGCGCGTACGCCACCGTCGTCAGGTGGGCGGGGACACGGGAGCCGCCGAAGACGTCCGCGATCACGATGTCGGCCGAGGACGGCGGGGCGGCCTCGAGCCAGGCGCGGGCGTCAGCCGCGTGCAGGGTGATGCCGGAGTCCGCGGGCAGCGGCAGGTGCTCCACGACGAGGTCGAGCAGGCCCCGGTCGGCCTCGACCACGTCCTGCCGTGAGCCGGGTCTGGTCGCGGCGACATAGCGCGGCAGGGTGAGCGCGCCCCCGCCGAGGTGCACCACGTCCAGCGCCCGCCCCGGCTCCGCGGCCGTGTCCAGCACATGGCCGAGCCGTCGCGCGTACTCGAACTCCAGATGCGTCGGGGCGTCCAGATCGACGTACGACTGCGGCGCCCCGTCGACCGTGAGGAGCCAGGCCCGCTCACGGTCGACGTCGGGCATCAGCTTGGCGGTGCCGTGGTCGGTGGTACGGGTGACGGGTATGGGCTCGCTCACGGCTCCATTGTGCGGGTGCGGGAAGACCGCGGCCTCCCCGCACCCGCTCGGAACGGCACCCTCAGGCGAGGGACGTCACCGTGCCGGCGCCGACCGTCCGGCCGCCCTCACGGATCGCGAACCCCAGCCCCGGCTCCAGCGGGACCTCACGGCCCAGCTCCACCGTCATCGTGACCGTGTCGCCGGGGCGGGCGACCGCCGTCTCCCCGAGGTCGACGTCGCCGACGACATCCGCCGTACGGATGTAGAACTGCGGCCGGTAACCGGTCGACACCGGCGTCGTACGCCCGCCCTCACGGGCCGACAGCACGTACACCCGCGCCGTGAAGCGCCGGCTCGGCACCACGCTGCCGGGCGCCGCGACGACGTGCCCGCGGCGGACCGCGTCGCGCGGCACCCCGCGCAGCAGCAGCGCAACGTTGTCCCCCGCCTGCGCCTCCTCCATCGGCTTGCCGAAGGTCTCCAGACCGGTGACCACCGTCTCCACCTCCGCGCCGAGCACCTCGACCCGGTCGCCCACCCGGATTCTGCCGCGCTCGACCGCGCCGGTGACGACCGTGCCGCGGCCGGTGATGGTGAGCACGTTCTCCACCGGCAGGAGGAACGGCGCGTCCACGTACCGCTCGGGCACGGGCACATACGTGTCCACCGCGTCGAGCAGCGCGTCGATCGCCGCGGTCCAACGCGGGTCGCCCTCCAGGGCCTTGAGCCCGGAGACGCGTACGACCGGTACGGAGTCCCCCGGGTAGCCCTGCGCGGTGAGCAGGTCGCGGACCTCCAGCTCGACCAGGTCGGTGAGCTCCTCGTCGCCCGCGTCGGCCTTGTTGAGGGCGACGACGATGTGGTCGACGCCCACCTGCCGGGCGAGCAGCACGTGTTCGGCGGTCTGCGGCATGATCCCGTCGAGCGCGGAGACGACGAGGATCGCCCCGTCGAGCTGCGCGGCCCCGGTGACCATGTTCTTGACGTAGTCGGCGTGGCCCGGCATGTCCACGTGCGCGTAGTGCCGGGTGTCCGTCTCGTACTCGACGTGCGCGATGTTGATGGTGATGCCGCGCGCCGCCTCCTCCGGGGCCCGGTCGATCCGGTCGAACGGCACGAAGGTGCCGCTGCCGCGCTCGGCGAGGACCTTGGTGATGGCGGCGGTCAGGGTGGTCTTGCCGTGGTCGACATGGCCCATCGTGCCGATGTTCAGGTGCGGTTTGGTGCGCACGTATGCCGTCTTGGACATGGCTGTACCTCGTAGCCTCTTCGGTGGTGCTCAAGTGACGGCCCCGGCGTCGGGAACGGCGGCCGGGACGGGGACCCCGAGGTCTTGCCGACCCTCCCCCTGCGGGGTCCGCCGGACGATCCGGGAAGGGTCAGCTTCGGGCGCCGTCGACTGCGGCCACGAGGAGCGGGACGGCAGCCTTCGGAGCATCCGCGACGGCGGATGCTGCGAGGACGAAGGCGTACCGGAACATGCCGTAGAGCATCGCCGACTCGTCCGTCGGCGTCGAATGGTTTTCCGCGCGGGGCGAGTTCGCCGAGAGATGCCTCTCACGCCCCATGAGGCGGACCATACGGCGATCACACGCACCCGTCGGTTACTGTCACCGAATGCTCGATGCCACCACCCGCTCTGGCGGCACCGCCACGGCCTCTCCCCGGGCCGTCACCACGGCCTCTCCCCAGGCCGCCGCCACGGCCTCTCCCCAGGCCGCCGCCACGGCCTCTCCCCGGGCCGTCACCACGGCCTCTCCCCAGGCCGCCGCCACGGAGCACACAGCCGCACCGGTCGCCGCCGCCGTCATATCGCCCGGTTTCGCCGCCCGTTGCACCAGAGTGCTGCTGTCGCCCTGGTCGCGTCTCGCCCTGCTCGTCGCGCTGCTCGCGGCGGCGGCGTCCTGTGTGCTGGCGTTCGAGCCGCAGAGACTGCTGGCGCACGGCTGGCCGCCGCAGCTCGGAGGTGCCGCGGCGGCCGTCGTGTTCGCGGTGGCGTACGGGGTGTGCACGGTCGCGTTCGTGCCCCGCCCGCTGCTGAACCTGGCGGCGGGCGCCCTGTTCGGCTCCCAGCCCGGCACGGGCGCGGCCCTCGCGGGCACCGTGCTCGGGGCGGGGATCGCGTTCGGGCTCGGCCGGGTGCTCGGGCAGGACGCGCTGCGCCCGTTGCTGCGCGGGCGCTGGCTGAAGGCGGCGGACGGGCAGCTCAGCCGGCACGGCTTCCGCTCGATGATGGCGGCGAGGCTGTTCCCCGGGGTGCCGTTCTGGGCGGCCAACTACTGCGCCGCCGTCTCCCGGATGCGCTGGGCGCCGTTCCTGCTCGCGACGGCGCTCGGGTCGGTCCCGAACACCGCCGCGTACGTGGTCGCCGGAGCCCGTGCCGCGAAGCCGACCTCGCCGGCCTTCCTGATCGCGCTGGCGTTCATCGCCGTGCCCGCTCTGGCCGGAGCGGTGGTGGCCTGGCGCAAGCGCCACCACCTGCGCGGGCGGTAGTGCCGATCCGGGCGGCGCGAGCCGGTGAACCATTCCGGTCGCGGCGCTGGACCGCCACTGGACCGCAGTAAACCGCCACCGGACCGCCCATGGGCCGCCTCTTGGCCGACATCACCTCCAGGCGCCTCTAGACCGCCTCGAGGATCATCGCGTTGGCGAGGCCTCCCGCCTCGCACATCGTCTGCAGGCCGAAGCGGGCTCCGCGCGTGCGGAGTGCGTGCGCGAGCGTCGTAGTCAGGCGGGTGCCGCTCGCGCCCAGCGGGTGGCCGATCGCGATGGCCCCGCCGTGGACATTGACCTTGGCGAGGTCGGCACCCGTCTCCTGCTGCCAGGCCAGGACGACGGAGGAGAAGGCCTCGTTCACCTCGAACAGGTCGATGTCGTCGAGTGTCAGCCCTGCCCTGCGCAGCACCTTCTCGGTGGCCGGGATGACCCCGGTGAGCATCAGCAGCGGATCGGAGCCGGTGACCGCGAAGCTGTGCAGCCGGGCGAGCGGGCGCAGTCCGAGGCGGGCCGCGGTCTCGCTGGAGGTGATCAGCACGGCGGAGGCGCCGTCGTTGATGGGGCTCGCGTTGCCGGCGGTGACGTTCCACTCGATCTGCGGGAACCGCTCGGCGAACGTGGGGTCGTAGTAGGCGGGCTTGAGTCCGGCGAGGATCTCGGACGTGCTGTCGGGGCGTACGCACTCGTCGCGCCTGAGGCCCTCCAGGGGCGCCGTCTCCGCGTCGAACAGGCCGGCGTCCCAGGCCGCTGCCGCCTTCCGGTGCGAGGAGACGGCGAAGGTGTCCATCTGCTCACGGTCGATCGACCACTTGGCGGCGATCAGCTCGGCGCTGATGCCCTGCGGGACCAGGCCCTCCGGGTAGCGCTCGGCGACACCGGGCCCGAAGGGGTCCTTGCCGGCGGGCACGTTGGACCACATCGGTACGCGGCTCATGGACTCCACACCGCAGGCCACGACGATGTCGTACGCGCCCGACAGCACGCCCTGTGCCGCGAAGTGCACGGCCTGCTGGGAGGAGCCGCACTGGCGGTCGACGGTGGTCGCAGGCACCGTCTCCGGGAACCCCGCGGACAGGACGGCGTACCGGGTGGTGTTCATCGCCTGCTCGCCGACCTGGTCGACGGTGCCGCCGATGACGTCGTCGATGAGCGCCGGGTCGATGCCGGAGCGTTCGACGAGGGTGCGCAAGGTGTGCGCGAGGAGTTCCACGGGGTGGACGTGGGCGAGGGCGCCGTTGGGCTTCCCCTTGCCCACCGGGGTGCGTACGGCTTCGACGATGACGGCGTCACGCATGGTGCGGGCCTCCTTGCCGGGCGGCTGCCGGTGCGGCGATTACCGGTGAGTAGGAAATCTGGACCCACCATAGCCCGCAGAGTTGGAAAAGCAAACCCTCGCCTAGACTGGGCTCATGGCCGCCTCCAAAGACCCGCGCCCCTGCTCGATCGCCGACGCCCTGGCCCTGGTCGGCGAGAAGTACTCCCTGCTCGTCCTGCGCGAGGTGTGCCTCGGCAACGGGCGGTTCGACCAGCTCGTGCGCAACATCGGCGCCCCGCGCGACATCCTGGCCGCACGGCTGAAGCGGCTGGTGGAGGCGGGGATCCTGACGAAGAGGCTCTACAGCGAGCGCCCGCAGCGCTTCGAGTACCGGGCCACGGCGGCGGGTCTGGAACTGGAGCCGGTCCTGATGACCCTCAAGGAATGGGGCGACCGCCATCTCAGGAGAGACGGCGATCGCCCCATGGTGGTCGAACACATCTGCGGCAACGAACTCGTCCCGGTCGTCACCTGCTCCGTCTGTGGCGAGGAAGTGCGCCACGAGGACCTGACGGCGCACCCGCAGACGCCGGGCTGGACGGTGTCCGGCCCGGCGGCCGCGTAGGCCTGCCTACACGGTCCCCTTGTAGACGTCGAGCCGTCCGCACATCCCGAACTTCCCATAGGCGGACGGCTGCTCGGACCGTACGACCGCATCCGCGAGGTGGGAGGCGTCGCCGCGCTCCAGGCGGTCGAGCTGGTCGCCGGTCGCCGCCGCGGCGGCCCGCGCGCCACGCTCCCACCGCTCGCGCCACTCGGCCAGCCGCGGCCGCACCAGCGCGGCGGCGGCCCGGTGGAAGGCGGCGAGCGGCTCGGGGCCGTCCGCGTCGCGCAGCGCCCGGTAGCCCTCGAGGGCCAGATCGCGACGCGCCCTGGCGATCCGCTCCTGCTCCTCCTCGGGAGCGTCACCGGGGATCGCGGTCGCGGCGGCGTACGTCTCCGGGTCGGTCAGGTACTGCGGAGGCAGGGTCAGGACGGCGTCGCCCGCCTCGGGCAGCCCGTTGTTCTGCATGAGGACGGTGATCCGCAGGTCGTCCTCGTTGACCAGCCGGTGGATGGTGCCCGGCGTGAACCAGGCGACCGTGCCGGGCTCCAGCGGGGTGACCTCGTACCCGGACTTCGTCAGCGTCTGCACGGCGCCGCGCCCGCCGGTGACGACGTACGCCTCCGAGCAGGTCAGGTGCATGTGCGGGGTGCCGCCGCACACGCCGTCGGCCGCCGGCCAGTCGTAGACGGACAGGTGGGAGACGGCGACGGCGCCCGGCAGCCCCGTGAACTCCGCTGTGCTCACCACGGATGCTCCTCGAGGTACTTGGCCACCTCTTCACGCTCCCACGCGCCGTCCGCGACCACTACCCGGTAGCGGCGGCGCAGGGTGTCGCCCGGGGCCAGTTCCAGCTCGTCGTAGAACGCCCAGGAGGGAGCGACGGCGGCGAAGGGTTCGCTGCGGACGAACCAGTGGGCGGGGTGGGCGCCCCGCTCACCCAGGTGGTCGTTTTCGGGCGCGTGCGCGAAGACGAGGGTGGCGTGCCCGTCGCTGCCGTCGTGCTCGCCCGAGTACGCGAGCCAGGGGGCCTGCTGCCCCATCAGACCGGGGCCCTCCGCGTCGGGCGCGACGACCCGTCCGTCACGGAAGGCGCGCGGACCGCGCCAGAAGAGACCCGTGTAGCCGGCCATCTCCCGGCCGGCCGTCGTCGGGCTGCCGAACAGCAGCGGCTCGTCACGGCGGTTGGTGATCGCGGACGTCCAGGTCAGCGCCCAGCTCCGGGAGGCGACGTCGACGTCGTGCACCTCTATGCGGCGCTCCTCCTCGGCCCACAGCTCGCCGGTGTACGGGTGCCAGGTGAGCCGCTCGGCGATGACCGCCCGGTCGCCGTCCGCCTCGACCTCGTCGAAGGCGACGTGCGCCATCGAGCCGACGCGTTCGGGCAGCTCCAGGTAGCCCTCACCGTGCACGTAGGTGTTGCCGCCCCACAGGTTCTGCCCCGACAGATGGGAGGCGGTCAGCTGCAGGCCCTTGTGCCAGCGGTGGTCGTTGGGCCGGTAGTCGGTGACGACGTCGCCGGCGAGCGTACGGACCGGGTGCAGATACGGCTTGGGCGCCTCCCAGGCCGCCTCGGGGCCGTACACGTAGGAGAAGAGTTCGACGCCGGTGGTCGGTTCCGTGAGGGTGATGCGGTCGCCGTGCGCGTGCACGATGCGCAGGGTCGCGGTCATGCGGACACCTCCTCGCTCGGCGCCGCCGAGGACGCCTGAGCCACCACGGGCGCCCAGCCGGGCGCGCCTCCGTGCAGGGCCGTGTAGTACGGGTCGCCGGGGCCGATCTCCCCGGCGCGGACGGTCGTGTCGGTGAACGCGGACTTGTACAGCGCGGTGATCAGCTCCAGGCTGGTCCGCCCGTCGGTGCCGCTGCTGCGCGGCCGCTCGCCCGCGCGCATGCTCGCGACCAGCTCGCGCAGCTGCTCCAGGTGCGAGCTCGGCACGTCCTCACCGAAGTCGCTCCAGGCCGCGGCCTCCTCCTCGGGCACGTCGGGGGCCGCGGTGATGCGCCAGTTGTCGTTGCTGTGGCCGTACAGGTGCTTGAGTTCCACGGTGGCGCGCTCGCAGTCGATGCGGATGCGGCTGACCTCGTCCGGGCTGAGCACGCTGTTCACGATGGTGGCGAGGGCGCCGTTCTGGAACCGTACGAGCGCCGTCGAGACGTCCTCCGTCTCCACGTCGTGCACCAGCCGCCCGGCCATGGCCCGCACCTCGCTCCACGGTCCGAGCAGGTCGAGCAGGAGGTCCATCTGGTGGATGCCGTGGCCCATGGCGGGTCCGCCGCCCTCGGTGTGCCAGCGGCCGCGCCACGGCACGGCGTAGTAGGCGGCGTTGCGGTACCAGGTGGTCTGGCAGTGCGCGACCAGCGGTCGGCCCAGGGCCTGCTCGGTGAGCAGCCGCCGCACGTGCCGGGAGCCGGAGCCGAAGCGGTGCTGGAAGACGATCGCCGCGTACGGGCCGCCGTCCGCGCCCTCCTCCGCCTCGACGGCGTCGAAGTCGGCCAGCGTGGGCACGGGCGGCTTCTCGCACCACACCCAGGCGCCCGCCCGCAGCGCGGCTACGGTCTGCTCCCGGTGCAGGGTGGGCGGCGTACAGATGCTGACCAGGTCCGGCTGCTGCTCCTCCAGCATGCGGTCGAGGTCGGTGTACGCGTGCGGGATGCCGCCCTCGGCGCAGAAGCGCTCGACCGCGTCGGCGTCGATGTCGACGGCTGCGACGATCTCGGTCTCGCCCTCCTCGGCGAGGCGGGCCAGCGCGGCGATATGGGAACGTGCGATGCCGCCCGTGCCCACGATCGCGGCCTTGATGCGGCGGCCTGCGTACGGCGACACCGGACGGTCCGTGCGCGGCTTCGGGATCACCGCTCGGTGAGGCTCCGGATCGGGCGTGCTTTGAGGACTTGCGGCATCGTCGGTGGCGGACGCGTTGTGGTCTGTGGGCATGAACGTGATCAGCGCTCCATCGGACGTGACGTCTGACGTTGGCCAACGCCTGGTGACTCCCGAGGACCCGGGGGGCAGCAAGCGCTTTCCCTGCGCTTGAACGTAAGCGGCGCCCAAGTGGCCGGTCAACACCACGGACGTGTGACGTTCGAACCAGGAGACGAGGTCCGGGCGCGGGCGGCCCGCCGCACCACCCCAAGCGCAGGCAAAGCCCCGGTGATGGAACCGTCATGCCGGGACGCTACGCTGCCCTCCACCGCACTCGATCACCGGCTGCGCCCAGGACCTGGGGCACGCCCCGGCTCGGTGTGCCCGTCGTCACCCCCACGATCAGCTCTTGGACCACATCACGTCATGTCTTGGCTTGAATCCCTCATCCTCGGACTCGTCCAGGGGCTGACCGAGTTCCTTCCCGTCTCCTCCAGCGCGCATCTGCGGCTGACCGCGGCCTTCGCGGGCTGGGAGGACCCGGGGGCCGCCTTCACGGCGATCACGCAGATCGGCACGGAGTCCGCGGTGCTGATCTACTTCCGCAAGGACATCGCGAACATTCTCTCCGCCTGGTTCCGGTCCCTGTTCGACAAGACGATGCGGCAGCACCCGGACGCGCGGACGGGCTGGCTGGTGATCGTGGGTTCCATACCCATCGGTGTGCTCGGAGTGACCCTCAAGGACCAGATCGAGGGCCCGTTCCGCGATCTTCGCGTGACCGCGACGATGCTGGTCGTCATGGGCGTGATCCTCGGCATCGCGGACCGCCTGGCGGCACGCGACGAGACCGGCGGCCGGCACCGGGCGCCCAAGCAGCGCAAGACACTTCAGGACCTCAGCGTCAGGGACGGCCTGACGTACGGCGTCTGCCAGGCGATGGCCCTGATCCCCGGCGTCTCCCGCTCCGGCGCCACGATCAGCGGCGGCCTCTTCCTCGGCTACCGGCGCGAGGCCGCCGCCCGCTATTCGTTCCTCCTGGCCGTTCCGGCCGTGCTGGCCTCGGGGGCGTTCGAGCTCAAGGACGCGGCGGAGGCAGGGCATGTCAGCTGGGGGCCGACGCTGTTCGCGACGGTGATCGCCTTCGTGTCGGGGTATGCGGTCATCGCATGGTTCATGAAGTTCATCTCGTCGAAGTCGTTCATGCCGTTCGTCTGGTACCGCATCGCGCTGGGCGTCGCGATCATCGCGCTGGTGGCCGCCGGGGTCCTGAGCCCGCATGCCGCGGAGTCCGCGGGCTGAAAAGGGGCACGTCCACAGCCTGGCGTGCACGGGGCAGTTCGCGCCACTGTTCGTCCGTGGCTGATCCACGGTGGCCCGGCATGGCAGAGTCATGCCATGTCCTCCTCGATGTCCGGCCGACGCGGCACGGTGACCGTCACGGCACTGTTCCTGCTCGCCGCCCTGTCCCTCGAGGCCTGCGGTCAGCAGCGGGCCGCGAGTTCGACGGCCGCAGCCGCCCCGAGCACGTCCCGTAGTTCCGCCCCGGACGCCGTGAGCACCTCCCGTAGTTCCGCTCCGGACGCCCCGAGCACGCCTCGGAGTTCCGCACCGGTCGCCACGAGCGTCCCGCCAGGTGCCGTCTCCGCCACGGGGGGAGCCCCGGCGTACGTGGAGCCGGGGGCAGGCGACGGCGCTCCGCACTACAACGAGAACAACGACCACCGCCGGCCGCACACCATGTCCCCCGCCGACGCCAAGGACGCGCAGCGGGAGGCGGATCGCATCGAGCCGGTGCTCAAGCGGCTGTGGGAGGAGAGGAAGTGGGACCCCGCGACGGTGCGCGCGGCACTCCTCCGGCTCGGCTACAAGGAGGAACGGACCGGGCCGAAGGGGGAGCGCCTCGGCGGGACGCTGACCGTCCGGGCGATGGACTCACGCTACGGGGACGGCCATTACGTCACGCCCGAGGGTGCGCTGGTCGGCCTTCGCGTCCATGACGACGCCTGCGTCACGGCGTTCGTGCAGAAGACCAACTACCAGGTGAGCACCAACGGCCCGTATCCGGAGACCGGATGCTTCGAGCCGCCCTTCGCCCACTGAGCCGGCCGGACGGCCACCGAGCCGGCGCCAAGGCGACAGAATCCCCCAATTCCCGAGCTCGCAAAGGACCGTGACCAACCACATACCGCACGCGTAGCCGTGCGGTAGCGCGCTGTCAGTCCCTGCCCCTAGGCTTGTTCGCATGTCCCCCGAATCCATGAGCCCTGGTTCCATGCGCTCTGCCGAGGACTTGAACGAGCAGATCCGCGCGCTGTGGATGCGTGCGGGCGGTTCCCTGTCGGCTGAGGAGCGCGCGGAGTACGAGCTGTTGGTCGTCGAGTGGGCGGCGGCGATACGCGGCGAGGTCATAGAGGCGGCCTGACGCGAGCCGCCGCCGCGCGGAGAGGGAACGGCGGTCGGCAGGTCACCGCCCGCCAGCCACCCTCAGCACGGCGCCCGTCGTGTACGAGGACTCCGGGGACATCAGCCAGGCGATCGCCGCAGCGATCTCCTCGGCGCTGCCGGCCCGGCGCAGCGGGATCGCCGCCGCCATCCGCCGGGGCCGGTCCGGGTCGCCCATCGCCGCGTGGATCTCGGTGTCGACCAGTCCGGGTGCCACCGCGTTGACGCGGATGCCGTCCGGTCCCAGTTCCTTGGAGAGGCCCATCGTCAGGGTGTCCACCGCGGCCTTGGACGCCGCGTAGTGGACGTACTCACCGGGACTTCCCAGCGTCGCCGCCCCCGACGACACGTTGACGATGACACCGCTCCCGCGTGTCGCCATCTCCCGCGCGGCGCGGCGCGAACACAGCAGCGTACCGAGGAGGTTGACCTCCACCACCCGGCGCAGAACGTCGGTGTCCGTGTCCGCGAGCCGGCCCAGCGGTCCCGTCACCCCGGCGTTGTTCACCAGACCCGTGACCGGTCCCAGGGCGTCGGCGGCCGTATCGAAGAGCCGGTCGACAGCGGCCTCGTCGGACGTGTCCACGCGCACGGTGACACACCGCGCCCCCGCCGCCCGTACGGCCTCGGCGGTCCGCTCCGCGGCCTCGGCGTTGCGCAGGTAGCCGAGCGCCACGTCGTGTCCGTCCGCTGCGAGCCGCACACAGGTGGCGGCACCGATCCCGCGGCTGCCGCCCGTGACCACCGTCACCGGACGCGTCATCTGTGGTCTCCCCTTCCCGAGCCCCAACGGAGTGGATCATCCTACGCTCGTCCCCGTACGCCCGAGTCCTACCTGTCTGGCGGTCAGTTCTGCGCAGGCTCCTCGCCTTTGACGGAGGAACAGACAGAGGGCCATCGGTATGCGCCTGGCGCGGCGTTTACACCCGACCGGCCCCGTCGGATCACACCTTGCGATCGTCCGATATGACAGTTATGTGCAGTGTCTATACGTTCGTCGCAGTTCGGCTGCCCGGCCGGCGTCTCTGCGACAGAAGGAAATGACATGCCCACGCGTACCTTCGCCGTGGCCGCCGCCCTAGTAGGCGCGACCGCCCTCGCCACCACCGGCATCACCTATGCCTCGGCAGCCGGACCCGACCGGCCCGCGCCGCCGCCAAGCCGCCGCCAAACCGGCCGTCGCGCACGTCCACCGGGCGGCCCCGCCCGCCCAGCACCCCGCCCCCGCGGCTCCGGCCCCCCAGGGCAAGACGAACGAGAAGCGCGACGAGGGGCGTGGCGGCGGCCACGAACGCGGAGAGGGCCGCGGCCGCGGGGAGGACCACGGCCACGAACGCCGACACGAGGGCAGGATCCAGTTCAACGAACGGACGTACCCCGCCGTCGAGGACGGCTGCATCGTCGCCGCGAGCGGGCTGGGCTCCAGCAGCTTCAGCATCTTCAACGACAGCGACAAGACCGTCGAGGTCTTCCGCGGGTTCACCTGTGACAACGGAGCCCCAGTCGCCGTCGTCGGCCCCCACGGCGACACCTTCGGGGTGGTGCCCCGCACCGTCCACGAGGGTTACGGCGACCAGGAGGACCACGAGGGCTTCGGCGGATTCGGCGGTTCCGGTGGCTACGGCGGCTTCGGAAGCCTGTTCCCGGACGACGGTGTCGCGGGCAGCTTCCGGGTGATCGGCCACCACGACGACGAGTGGTGACGACGCACCCCGGAATACCCGCCCGGCGGGCCCGCGCCCGAACCCGCCCCTGCACACCCCTTGGCTACGCCTCCCCCGTCCCCAAAACTGAGCCGATGACCCAGCGCGTGGAGCTCGCGACCGTGATGGACCGGCTGGCCGTCGACGGACTCGTCACCGAGTACGCGGCGGCCGTGGACGACGGGGACTGGGAGGCGTACCGGGGATTGTTCACGGGGGACGGGCGCGCCGACTACCGCTCGGCCGGCGGGATCGAGGGTGATGCCCGGCAGGTCGCCGGGTGGCTCGAGGAGACCATGCGGCTGTTCCCCATGCGTCAGCACCTGATCGTCAACCGGCGCATCCGGTTCGGCGTGCTGGAGCGGGACATCGGCGACACGGCCGGGGTGTGGGCCGACTACGTCAATCCGATGCGGTTCGCGAGCGGGGACGGCGACGGCGGGACGCCCGAACCGGACTTCGTCTGCGGCGGACGGTACGCATTCACGTTCCTGCGGACGGACGACGGCTGGCGGCTGCGCGCAGTGGTCGTCCAGGAGAAGTGGCGCCGCGCCCCGCGTCCGTCCACCTGATCGGTACCGCTGAGCAGTACCGCGCACGCCTCCGGGCGGGCCCCACGCGCCGCACACCTAGGCCCCCTGTCGAAGATTCCTCCGCGGCGCGCACACTGGAGACATGATCTGGGGAGGGAAGCGCCGCATCCGGAGGCTCGACGACTGGCTCGCCTCCCGGTGGTGGCGCGGTGCCGCGGCCGTGATCGCCGGTGCGCTGCCGATGCTCACCTTCCCGGCGCCGTCCTGGTGGTGGTTCGCGTACGTCTGCCTGGTCCCGTGGATCCTGCTCGTGCGCACGGCCCCGACCGGCAAGCGGGCCGCGTGCGACGGCTGGCTCGGCGGCTTCGGCTTCATGACGGCCGTGCACCACTGGCTGCTGCCGAACCTGAACGTGTTCACGTTCGTCATCGCGGCACTGCTCGGGGCGCTGTGGGCGCCCTGGGGCTGGCTGGTGCGCCGGTTCCTGGCCGGGGTTCCCTCGCCGGGGCGGGTCTGCGCCGCCCTGGTCGTCCTGCCGTCGGGCTGGCTGACGGTGGAGCTGGTCCGCTCCTGGCAGGGGCTCGGCGGCCCCTGGGGGCTGCTGGGGTCCAGCCAGTGGCAGGTGGAGCCCGCACTGCGGCTCGCCTCCATCGGCGGGGTGTGGCTGTTGAGCTTCCTGGTCGTGGCCGTCAACGTCGCCCTGGCGCTGCTGACGTCCGTGCGCGCGTCGCGCGTGCCGGCCCTGGCGGGGCTCGTCGCGACGGCCGCTGTGACCTCGGCTGCCTGGGCCTGGTCGCCGCGGCCCGACGTCGACGGACGGGTGCGGATCGCGGTCGTGCAGCCCGGGATCGTGGACGGCACCGACAGCGGCATGAAACGCTTCGACCTTCAGGAGCGGCTGACCCGCGAACTCGCCGGGCAGGATGTGGACCTGGTCGTCTGGGGCGAGAGCAGCGTCGGCTACGACCTCGGGCAGCGGCCCGACCTGGCCCGCCGGATCGCGGCGCTGTCCCGGCAGGTGAAGGCCGACGTCCTCGTCAACGTCGACGCCCGCCGCTCCGACCACCCCGGCATCTACAAGAGTTCCGTGCTCATCGGCCCGGACGGCCCGACCGGCGACCGCTACGACAAGATGCGGCTCGTCCCGTTCGGCGAGTACATACCGGCGCGGTCGGTTCTCGGCTGGGCCACCTCGGTCGGCAAGGCGGCCGGTGAGGACCGCAGGCGCGGCACCGAGCAGGTGGTGATGAACGTGGGGCACGGGCTGCGCGTCGGCCCGATGGTCTGCTTCGAGTCCGCCTTCCCGGACATGAGCCGCCATCTCGCCGAGGACGGCGCCGACGTGCTGCTCGCCCAGTCGTCGACGTCGACCTTCCAGCACAGCTGGGCACCGGAGCAGCACGCTTCGCTGGCCGCGCTGCGCGCCGCCGAGACCGGTCGCCCGATGGTGCACGCCACGCTGACCGGGGTCTCCGCCGTCTACGGTCCGAGCGGCGAGCGGATCGGCTCCTGGCTCGGCACCGACCGGAGCACGTCGGCGGTCTACGAGGTGCCGACCGCCCACGGCGTCACCCCGTACGTCCGCTTCGGCGACTGGCCGGTGCACGGCGCCCTGCTGGTGATCGCGGGGCTGGGTGTGGCCGAGGGGCTCCGGGCGCTCAGGGCGCGACGGCGCGTTCCCGCACCGCGGTCACGACCCGCTCGCACAACTCGTGTGTCGCCAGTGCGTCATTGGCGCTGAGCACCTTGCCGGCGCGGACGGCGTCGAGGAAGGCGAGCGCGGCCTGCTCGATGCCGCGTTGCCGGGCCACCGGCACCCAGTCGCCGCGCCGGCGCACGGTCGGCTGGCCCTTGTGGTCGACGATCTCGGCGAGGTTGAGCACCTGCCGCTTGGAGTCCTGCCCGGAGACCTCCAGGATCTCCTCGGCGGAACCGCTCAGCCGGTTCATCACGCCGAGCGCGGTGAATCCGTCACCGGACAGCTGGAGCACCACGTGGTGCAGCAGTCCGCCCTCGACGCGGCCCCGCACGGTCACGTCGTCGACCGTGCCGGGGACCAGGAACCGCAGTGTGTCGACGACGTGGATGAAGTCGTCGAGGATCATCTTGCGCGGCTCCTCGGGCAGTCCGACGCGGTTCTTCTGCATCAGGACGAGGTCACGCGGGTGGTCGGCGCACTGCACGTATCCGGGTGCGTGACGCCGGTTGAAGCCGACCGCGAGGCTGATGTTCCGCTCCTCCGCGAGCCGTACCAGCCGCTCGGAGTCGGCGAGTTCGTAGGCGAGCGGCTTGTCGACGTACGTCGGTATTCCCGCCTTGAGGAGCCGGGTGACGATCTCGGGGTGGGTGGTGGTGGGCGTGTGCACGAACGCCGCGTCGAGGTCCTGTGCGAGCAGCGCGTCCAGATCGGCATGCCTCTGCCCGAGCGGGAGGTGGAGGCTGTCGCCGACGCGGTGGAGGGTGGCGGGGGTGCGTGTCTGGAGGTGCAGGTCGAGCCCGGGCTGCAGGGCGAGCACCGGCAGATAGGCCTTTTGCGCGATGTCGCCGAGTCCGATGCAGCCGACCTTCACGGGGTACTCCTAGGAATTGCCGACGATGCCTGGTCCGCAGCATACGGCTGCTGCGGTGGCCGCCAGTCGGCGATGCCTTCGAAGCCGCGCAGGAGCAGCGCGGGTGATGCCTTCGACAGCGCGGCGATCGCGGCGTCGCGTACGGCGGTCCCGACGCGGCCGCTCATCATGTTCAGGCGGGCGGCCCGGACGGCCCGGCGGGTGACGGCGGTCGTCCGGGGCAGCCGGACGGCCGTGTACGCGGCTAGTGCCGCGCCAGGCAACGTTTGCCCGTCAAGGAGCGGCGTCCGGTGCGTGCTCTGGGGGTACCCCCTGCTCGAAGAGCTTGGGGGAGTGCCGGCCGGAAGTCCTCGTACTGGATGTACTTGGGCTTTCGGCCGGTGCGTGCTCTGGGGGTACCCCCTGCTCGAAGAGCTTGGGGGAGCGTGCCGGCGTCGCGACGGGGCGAACGTTGCCTGTTGCGGCACTAGGTCGTCGCAGTGGTGGGCGAGCACGATCGCGTCCTCGATGGCCTGGTTGCCGCCCTGACCCAGCGTCGGTGGCATGGCGTGCGCGGCATCGCCGAGAAGGGCGACCCTGCCGCGGTGGTGGGCGGGCAGCGGCTCGGCGAGGTGGTGGACGTCGTGGCGCAGCACGTCCTCGGGGCGGGCGGCGGCGAGGACGGCGGGGATCGGGTCGTGCCAGTCGCCGAACCGCCGCAGGAGTTCGGCCTTCTCGTCGTCGGACGCGCGCTGCCCGGCGGGCACGACGGCCGCCGCGTAGGCGTAGACCCGGCCGTCCTTGAGCGGATGGGTGCCCCAGATGCGGCCTCGGCCCCAGGTCTCGTGCGAGGCGAAGGCGGGTCCGGGCACGGGGATCATGACGCGCCAGGTGGTGAATCCGGAGTAGACGGGCCCCGGATGGTGCGGGAACAGTGTCCGTCGTACGCCGGAGTGGATGCCGTCGGCGGCCACGACCAGTTCTGCCTCAAGGTCTCCGTCGGAGGTGGTGACCCGGGCCGGGCGGTCCGTGTCGCCGGGGTCGGCGAGGCTAGCGGCGGCGGCCGTGCGGATGGCGTCCGGCGGCAGCAGGGCGGCCAGGCCGTCGATGAGGGTGGCCCGGGGCAGCAGGACGAGCGGTCCGCCGAAGCGCTCGGCCGCGGCAGCTGCGCCGGTCCGGGTGAGCCAGCGTCCGCCGGGGTGCGCAGCCCGCCGTCACCCTGCCAGGCGGCGAGGTCGCGGAGCGCGTGGCCGATGCCGATGACGTCCAGTGCGCGCAGGGCGTTCGGGGCGAGGGAGATGGCCGCGCCGACCGGCTCGAGGGAAGGAGCGCGCTCCAGCACGGTGACCCGGAGCCCGCGCAGGTGCAGGGCCGCGGCCGCGGTGAGGCCACCGATGCCGCCGCCGATCACGATTGCCCGCGACTGCTGTGCCATGGCTGCTCCTCAAGTCCCACGATGCTCCGGCGGGTCCACTACAGGAGTAGTGACCGAGCGTGTCGAGCGTACTACAGGAGTAGTGCGACCGGTAGGTTGACCTTCATGTCCGCACGCACCACGGGCGCCCCTCGCGCCGACCTCGTCGCCGACACCGCGCTCGCCCTGCTCGCCGAGCGCGGGATGCGGGGACTGACCCACCGGGCCGTCGACGAGGCGGCGGAGCTGCCCCAGGGCTCGACCTCGAACGTCGCCCGGACCCGGCTGGCGCTCCTGGAACTCGCGGTGCGCCGCCTCGCGGAGCGGGAGACCCGGGTGCTCGCCCCGGAGGAGATGCCCGATCTCGAGGACGAACTCGGCGCGCTGGTGGACGGCCTGGCCCTGGCGGCCCACCGTTCCCTCACGCGCAACCGGGATCTCACGCTCGCCCGGTACGAACTGGCCCTGGAGGCCACCCGGCGGCCCGAGTTGCGGCGGTACTTCGACGCGGCCGGAGCCCGCTTCCGCGACCAGCTCGCCGCTCTGCTGACGGCTCTCGGCTCGCCCGACCCGGCACGGCACATGCTGTCGCTGGTGGCCTGGCTGGACGGGCTGATGTTCTCGTGCGTGGCCGGGACCTTCACCGCCGAGGTGCCGCCCCTGGACGAGGTCCGCGCCGGGCTGCGGGAACTGCTCGACGGGATGCTCGGCGGCTGACCCGGCCGGCCCGGCGGAAATGCGATGGTGGGAGGCGCTCGGGCCGGGTGAGGATGGGGACATGACTGCCGAACGCCGTGAACCCGCCCTGAACGCCGACGAGCGCACCATGCTGGAAGGCTGGCTCGACTACCACCGCCACACGCTCGCCTGGAAGTGCGAGGGCCTGACCGACGCCCAGCTCAGGACCGCCTCGGTGGAGCCGTCCGAGCTCTCTCTGATGGGGCTCGTACGGCACATGGCGGAGGTGGAGCGGGGCTGGTTCCGCAAGGTCCTGGTGGGCGACGACCCGGGACCGATCTACTACAGCGACGAGGACAAGGACGGAGAGTTCCACCTCACCGAGGCCGACACCTGGCAGGAGGCGTACGCCACCTGGCAGACCGAGGTCGAGATCGCCCGGCGCAATGCGGCCGGCTTCGGCCTGGACGACCTCTCGCGGGGCACCAGCAGGTTCACCGAGGAACGCTTCAGCCTGCGCTGGATCTACACCCACATGATCGAGGAGTACGCCCGCCACAACGGCCACGCCGACCTGATCCGCGAGCGCATCGACGGCGCCACCGGCGAATGACGTCACCCCGGGCGGGCGCGGGGCACTCCGTACGGGGCCTCGGATCACCCGTGCGGGGCATCCTGCGCCCGTCCGCTCCCCAAAGCGGCGCCGACACAGCAGAGTTGCGCGCGTGCACCGAACGACGACGACCGCAACGCTCCTGGTCTCCGTGGCCGTCTCGGCCCTCGCCGGCTGTGTGACCGTCCAGCGACCGCCGAATCCCGGCCCGCCGCCCGCTTCCTCGCGTCCCTCATCGCCACGCCCCGACGGCAGCGGGGAACCACGCGTCGTCCAGGCGCCGGCGCGGGAGGCGCTGGAGATGGTCGGCCCCTCCCCCCGCCCGTCGCCGCCCCCGGCCGCCCCGGAGCACGCGACCCGTCCGGCGCAGGCCGCGCCGCACCGCACCGCGGCGGCCACGCCCCCGCAGCAGACCCGCCCGGCTCCCCACGTCGAGGTACCGCCGGCCGTCTCCAACGCGTTCCCCAAGGACACGGGCGTGTGCGCGCTCGGCCGCAGGTACGGGGGATGGCAGCCGGACAGCCCCGAGGCGACCATCTGCCGGGACACATACGGGCGTTGAGCTCCGGGCCTCACCGTCGAATTCGCGCCTGCCGCGCGACGCCTGGCACGCCCTCCCCCATCGCCTCAAGGGCGTGGGGGACCCCAGCCGCGTTGTCGTCGGCCGCCGACTCCCCAGGCTCGAACGAGTTCGCGCGGGGCACCCCCGTCGCACCGCGCGCCCGCCGCCTCCGCGTGGACGACGGGAATGTGGTGGCAGGGCCTACGAGCGCTGTCTCGGCGGCCCCGGAGTCCCGTCTCCCGGGCCGTCCCTGGGAACGGGTCCGGGTCTGCCGGACGGCGGTTCCTCCGCCTCCTCTGCCGCGAGCCGTCGCTCCAGGCGGCCGATCGCCGCTCTGATGCCCTCGCCGTAGCCGTCGTCGCCCAGAGCGCCGACCGCGGCCCGGGCCAGGCGCAGATGGGCGCGGGCGTCCTCGCGACGGCCGAGCTTGACGTAGTCGGCGGCCAGGTTCAGCTGGAGCGAGGGGTACAACGCGTGTGCCGCGAGAGCGCCCTCGTGGTCGGCGAGGCGCTCGTCGGTCAGCTCCTCGGCGGCCGACAGCGCTCTGAGGTCCCAGGCGAGCTCGTCGGCCGGGTCGTCCTGGGTGTCCGCCATGTAGTGCGCCAGAGTGCAGCGGTGCAGTGGGTCGCCGTCCTCGCCGATCTCCGCCCACAGCCCCAGGAAGCGGTCCCTGGCCTCCTCGCGGTCGCCGGCGTGGTGCAGCATGACGACCTGTCCGATGCGGGTCATGACGGCGTCCGGCGCCGCCTGTTCCTGTCGCTTCGCCACCGCGCCCTCCATGCTCGTCACCGTCATCACGACGCTAACCGCCACCACGGACAATGAGGCTCAGGCAGCTCCGTACGGCACTGGGCCAAGCCGGTGACGACAGGGCCGGCCGACGACGGCGACCGGCCGCACGCGGAGGACCCCCCATGTCCTCCGCGGACGCGCGGCCGTGCCGCCCCGCCTCTCCGGGTGTCAGCCCAGGTTCGGGATCGTCCAGTCGATCGGCTCGTGTCCCTGCCGGGCCACCGCCTCGTTGATCTGAGTGAACGGACGGGAACCGAAGAACTTCTTCGCCGACAGCGGCGAGGGGTGCGCGCCCTTGACCACCGCATGCCGCGTCTCGTCGATCAGCGGCAGCTTCTTCTGCGCGTAGTTGCCCCACAGCACGAACACCGCCGGGTCGGGCCGTCCGGCCACGGCACGGATCACCGCGTCGGTGAACTTCTCCCAGCCCCTGCCCTTGTGCGAGTTCGCCTCGCCGCCGCGCACCGTCAGCACCGCGTTCAGCAGCAGCACGCCCTGCTGGGCCCACGGCATCAGATAGCCGTTGTCCGGGATCGGCGTGCCCAGCTCCTCGTGCATCTCCTTGTAGATGTTGCGCAGCGAGGGCGGGATCTTGACCCCGGGCCGGACGGAGAAGCACAGGCCGTGGCCCTGGCCCTCGCCGTGGTACGGGTCCTGGCCGAGGACGAGCACCTTCACCTTCTCGTACGGCGTGGCGTCCAGCGCGGCGAAGACCTCCTCGCGCGGAGGGTAGACGGGACCCTTGGCACGCTCGTCCTCGACGAACTCCACGAGCTCCTTGAAGTAGGGCTGCTGCAGTTCGTCGCCCAGAACGCCCCGCCAGGACTCCGGCAGCATGGCGATGTCGGTCACGTCAACTTCCTCCGATGTGCGGTCACTTCCAGGTACGGAACCTACAGGCGACCACTGACAACCGGCATGCGGCCCCCGCCCCGGGGTCGCGCTACCAGCTGGTCTTCCGGTACAGCTCCCACATCATCATGATCGTCGACGGGTCCAGCGCCCGCTCCCCGCCGGAGATGTCCTCGCTCGCCGCCAGGAACTGCTTGCCCTGCCACAGCGGCAGCAGCCGGGCGTCGTTCACCAGGATCTGCTGGGCCTGCTGGAACTCCTTGACCACGTTGGCGCGGTCGCTCTCGCGCCGCGACTGCGGCAGCAGCACCTTGCTGATCTCCGGCGACGGATAGGGCGTGCCCAGCGCGTTCTGCTCGCCGACGAACGGCGCGATGTAGTTGTCGGGGTCCGGGAAGTCGGGGAACCACCCCCGGCCGAACACCGGGTACTCGCCCTTCTGGTAGCCGTCCACATAGGTCTTCCAGGGGCGGCTCTTGAGGGTGACCTGGAACAGGCCGGAATTCTCGAGCTGTTGCTTGAGCGCCTGGAACTCCGGGCCCGTCTCGGAGCCGTACCGGTCGGTGGTGTACCACAGGGTCAGCGGGACCCTCTGGGTGATGCCCGCCGCTGTGAGGATCTTGCGGGCCTTGGCGGTGCTGGGGTCCCCGTAGTCGTCGAAGAAGGGCGTGGTGTGCCCGGTCAGTCCCGCCGGGACCATGGAGTAGAGGGGTTCGACGGTGTCCTTGTAGACGTTGTGGGCGATCGCGGCCCGGTCCACCACCTGGGCGACGGCCTTGCGGACGGCGAGCTTGCCGGCCCAGGGGTCCTTCGGGTTGAACACCAGGTAGCTGATCTCGATGCCGGGGTTCTCGACGAGCTGGATGCCGCCCGAGGACTCGTGGCGCTGGAGGGCCACGATGTCGGAGGAGGCGAGCCCCCGGTAGGTGATGTCGATCTTGTGGTTCTTGAGGGCGTCGACCATGCCGGCGGAGTCCTGGAAGTACCGGATGGTGACGGCGTCGTTCTTGCGGTCGGCGTAGCCCTCGTAGCGGCCGTTCCGGGTGAGCCGGGCCTCCTTGCCCTCCTCGTAGGACCGCAGCGTGTACGGCCCCGACCCGCTGATCCCGCCGTCCTCGCGCACCCGCGTGGCGGGGTAGTCGGCCGGGTCGACGATCGACATTGCCGGGGTCGCGAGGACGAACGGGAAGGTGGCGTCCGGTTCGTTCAGGTGGAAGACGACCTCACGGTCGCCCCGCACCTCGACCCGCTGGAGGCTGCCGAGCAGGCCCGCCGGGCCGCCGGACACATTGATCCGCTTGATCCGGTCGATCGAGTACTTCACGGACCGGGCGTCGAGCTTGTCCCCGTTGGAGAACGTCAGCCCCTTGCGCAGGACGCAGCGGTAGAGGAGGTTCGTCCGGTCGGTGAACCCGCAGCTCTCGGCGGCGTCGGGTCCCGGCAGCACCGCGCCGTCGGGGTAGTTCAGCAGGGTCTGGTAGACGTTGCGGAACAGCTCCCAGGAGCTGTCCCAGGACGCGGCGGGATCGAGGGTGCTCGGCGCGCTGGTGGTGCCCACGACGATCGGCCCCTTGTCGTCGGAGGACTGCGAGGAGAGGGCACCGCAGCCGGCCACCAGGGACAGGGACGTGATCGCCGCCAGCCGACGCAGACGGTTCCGGTTGAACACGCGCACACTCCTCGATCTGCCGTACCAGGGGTCGGCGGCAGACCATACCGCAGCACCCCGCCGACCGGACCGGTTCGGCGACGGCTGTGACCGGGGCGTTTTATGACGACGTTGTCATCACTCCGGGTGCCTCCCGTACGTCGACACGGGCGCCCCTTGTGTCAAGGGACGCCCGTGTCGCCGGCCCATGTCGAGGGCCGGTTCCGTCAGACCGCGGCGTTCAGATAGTGACCGCCGTCGAGGACGAGCGTCTGACCGGTGATCCAGTCGGACTGGTCCGAGGTCAGGAACGCGGCGGCGCCGCCGATGTCGGCGGGCACGCCGAGCCGGCCCAGGGGATAGGACGCGGCTGCCTCCTCCTCGCGGCCCTCGTACAGGGCCTGCGCGAACTTGGTCTTCACCACGGCCGGCGCGATGGTGTTGACCCGCACCCCGGGTGCGAACTCGTGCGCGAGCTGCAGGGTCAGGTTGATCATCGCGGCCTTGCTCATGCCGTACGCGCCGATGAACGGCGAGGCGTTCAGGCCCGCCACGGACGCGATGTTGACGATGGCGCCACCGTTGTCCTTCTGCCAGGCGTGCCAGGTCCTCTGGGCGAAGCCGAGCGCCGAGACGACGTTGGTCTCGAACACCTTGCGGGCCACGTTCAGGTCGAGGTCGGCGATGGGACCGAACACCGGGTTGGTCCCGGCGTTGTTGACCAGGAAGTCGACCCGGCCGAAGGCCTCCATGGTGCGTTCCACGGCGATGGCCTGGTGGTCCTCGTCGTGCGCCTTGCCGGCGACGGCGATGACGCGGTCGGCGCCGAGCTTCTCGACGGCCTCCTTCAGGGCCTCCTCGGTGCGTCCGGTGATGCAGACGCGGTCGCCGCGGGCGACGAACGCCTCGGCGATGCCGTAGCCGATGCCGCGGCTGGCGCCCGTGATGAGGGCGACCTTGCCGGAGAGTGCGGGCAGTTCAGTCATGTTGCGTGTCCCCCGGCCCTAGTCGAGCGGTCCGCCGGCGACGTACAGCACCTGGCCGGAGACGAATCCGGCGGCCTCGCCCGTGAAGAAGGCGATCGCGTTGGCGATGTCCTCGGGCTCGCCCACGCGCGCCACGGGGATCTGGGTGGCGGCCGCCGCCTTGAAGTCCTCGAAGCCCATGCCGACGCGGTCGGCGGTGGCCTTCGTCATCTCGGTGGCGATGAAGCCCGGAGCGACGGCGTTCGCGGTGATGCCGAACTTGCCGAGCTCCTTGGCCAGGGTCTTGGTGAAGCCCTGCAGACCGGCCTTGGCGGCGGAGTAGTTCACCTGGCCGCGGTTGCCGAGCGCGGAGGACGAGGAGAGGTTGACGATCCGGCCGAAGCCGGCGTCGACCATGTGCTTCTGGCAGGCCCGGGACATCAGGAAGGCGCCGCGCAGGTGGACGTTCATGACGGTGTCCCAGTCGGAGACGCTCATCTTGAACAGCAGGTTGTCGCGCAGCACGCCCGCGTTGTTGACGAGGATGGTCGGCGCGCCCAGTTCCTCGGCGATCCGCGCGACGGCCGCCTCGACCTGGGACTCGTCCGAGACGTCGCAGCCGACGGCGATGGCCTTGCCACCGGCGGCGGTGATCTTCTCGACGGTGTCCTTGCACGCGGCCTCGTCGAGATCGATCACCGCGACGGCACGGCCCTCGGCGGCCAGTCGTACGGCGGTGGCGGCGCCGATGCCGCGCGCGGCGCCGGTGACGACGGCGACCCGCTGATCGGTGGTGGACATTGATGGTTCTCCTCGCCCTTGGAAAGCCTGGAACACCTTTGGAACGTCTGCTGACAAGCGTCTGCGGCTCACGGTACGCCCTCGGTGAGCGACCGCTTAGTACCTTCAGCAGACGTGACGCTAGAAGCCCTGGCACCCGGTGTCAACGGCACACCCGGCGCGTGTGATCCATTACCTCACCAGGAGGCCCAGCAACCGCTCCGCCTCGGCCGCCGGGTCGGCGGTCAGCCCGGTGTGCACGGGCCCGGGCTGCACGACCGTGGAACGGGGCGCGATCAGCCAGCGGAAGCGACGCCCGGCGTCGTCGCTCGCCGCCTGCCCGGCCGCAGCGCCGCCCGCGCACACGCCCTCGACGGCAGTGAGCGCGGCCCGCACGCCCGCCACGTCCGCGTCCGGGTCGAGGGCCAGCAGTTTCCGCTCGTCGAGGTGCGTACGGGCGGCGACGAACGACTTGGCGCGGCAGTAGACCAGCACGCCCGCGTTGATGCACTCGCCGCGCTCGATCCGCGGTACGACCCGCAGCAGCGCGTACTCGAAGACGTCCCGCTCGCTCACTTGTCCCCCTGACGGGTCTGAAGGCCCTGGATGCGTTCGTGGATGACGGCGGCGCGGGCGAGCAGCGGCCGCGCGTAGGCCCGTCGCAGCTCGTCCGGGGTCTCGAAGCCGGGCTCGCCGGTCAGCCACTCGTCCGGGATGTGCGCGGTCACCTCGGCCAGCAGTTCCTCGGTGACGAGGGGCGCGAGGTCGGCGGCGGCACCCTTGACGTCCGGCGCGAAGGGGGCGAGGGCGTGGTCGGAGGCGTCGTAGGGGCGCGCGGCGGAGGTCTCGGCGCCGGGCCAGTTGTGGTGCCAGATCATGGTCGCGCCGTGGTCGATGAGCCACAGGTCGCCCTGCCTCATCAGCAGGTTGGGGTTGCGCCAGGAGCGGTCCACGTTGCCCACCAGCGCGTCGAACCAGACGATCCTCCCGGCCTCCTTCGGCTCGACCCGGAACGCGAGCGGGTCGAAGCCGATCGCGCCACTCAGGAAGGCCATGCCGAGATTGAGGCCGCCGCTCGCCTTGAGCAGCTCCTGCACCTCCTGGTCGGGCTCGCCGAGACCCAGCACCGGGTCGAGGCCGAGGGTCACCAGGCCGGGTACGCGCAGGCCGAGCCGGCGGGCGAGTTCGCCGCAGACGACCTCGGCGACGAGCGTCTTCCGGCCCTGCCCGGCGCCGGTGAACTTCATGACGTAGGTCCCGAGATCATCGGCTTCGACGAGCCCCGGCAGCGAACCGCCCTCACGCAGCGGCGTGATGTAGCGGGTCACTGTCAGTTCTGTAAGCATTTCCCCAGGCTATCGGGTCCAACGGACTGTTGATCACAGTGCGTTACGAGCATGCGTCGTGCCGACGCCGTGCCGTCTCCCGGGGTTCGGCCGTCGCGGCCGGCCGGCCCGGGGCAGGGTTGTCGTACGCGGAACGAGGGCCGCCGCGCATCGCCGAGGCGAGTGCCGAGACCAGGGCCATGCCCGCCGCGACGCTGAAGACGATGGTCAGCCCGTGGTGGAACGGCCCGGAGACCAGCTGCGGGAAGAAGGTGTGGCCGGTCAGGGTGGCGCGCTGGGCCGCGGAGAGGTGGGCGAGGGTGCCGCCGGAGGAGAGCAGGTGCTCGACGGGGTTGTTGCCGAGGAAAGTGGCGAACAGCGTGCTCACCGGTGGCAGCGACGCCGCGTGCCCTGCCGCGTCGGCGGGCACGCCGTGTGCCGTCAGTCCGCTCATGAGCGCTGCGGGCAGCGATGAGGCCAGACCGGAGATCATCAGGGAGAAGAACACGCCGATGGACAGGGCGGTCCCCGAGTTCTGGAAGGTGGAGCGCATGCCGGAGGCGACGCCCCGGTACTCCGGCGGCACGCTGCCCATGATCGAGGACGTGTTCGGCGAGGAGAACATGCCCTGGCCCAGTCCGTTGAGCAGCAGCAGTGCCGCGAACAGCCCGTAGTCGAAGTCGACCGGCAGGGTGAGCAGTCCGAGGAAGGAGCCCGCGACGACGACCAGGCCGACCGTGGAGAACACGCGGGCGCCGAACTTGTCCGAGAGGTAACCGGACAGGGGGCCCGCGATCAGGAAGCCCAGCGTCAGCGGCAGCATGAAGATGCCCGCCCACAGCGGGGTGTCCTCGAACGCGTAGCCGTGCAGGGGCAGCCATATGCCCTGCAACCAGATGATGAGCATGAACTGCAGCCCACCGCGCGCGATCGCGGTCAACAGCGCGGCCAGGTTGCCCGCGGCGAACGCCCGCACCTTGAACAGGGCCAGCTGGAACATGGGCTCGGCGACCCGCGTCTCGACGTAGCAGAAGAGCAGCAGCAGGGCCCCGCCCCCGATCAGCCCGGCCAGCACCCACGGGTTGCCCCAGCCGGTGGCGCTGGAACCGTAGGGCTGGATGCCGTACGTGATGCCGGCGAGCAGGATCCCGGCGCCGCCCGCGAACGTGATGTTGCCCAGCCAGTCGATGCGTCCGCGGCGGCCCGTCGCGGTCTCGCGCAGGCTCAGGTACGACCAGACCGTGCCGGCCACGCTGACCGGCACACTCACCCAGAACACCGCACGCCAGTCGACGGCGGCGAGCAGGCCGCCGGCGAGGAGCCCGAGGAACTGGCCGGCGAGCGCGGTGATCTGGTTGATGCCGAGGGCCGTTCCGCGCTGCCGGGCGGGAAAGGCGTCGGTGAGGATGGCGGCCGAGTTCGCGGTGAGCATGGAACCGCCGAACGCCTGCACGATGCGCCACAGGATCAGCCACAGAGCACCGGCCCCGGTCCGGAACGGATCGAGGGACAGCGCGATGGACGCGCAGGCGAAGACCAGGAAGCCGAGGTTGTAGATCCTGACGCGGCCGTACATGTCGCCGAGCCGGCCGAGGACGACGACGAGTACCGCGGACACCAGCAGATAGCCCAGGATCATCCAGAGCAGATAGCCGATGTTGCCCGGCGCCAGCGGGTCGAGTCCGATCCCACGGAAGATGGCGGGCAGCGAGATGATCACGATGGAGGCGTCCATCGTCGCGATCAGCACACCGAGCGTGGTGTTGGACAGCGCGACCCACTTGTAGCCGGGTCCCGCCGGGGCGTCACTCCGGCGCGCGGACCGCAGGGCGCGCAGCCCGGACGCGCCGGGCCCTTGCGCCTGGTCCCCGTTCCGGTCTCGGGTACGAGGGGCGCGCGCCATCACAGTTCCTCCGCGAGTCGATCGAGGAGCGGCAGCGCCGATGCGAGCGTCGCGCGTTCCTCCGCGGTGAACTCGTCCAGAACGACCGTCAGGCGCTGGACGGACTCGGAGCGCCGCTCCGCGAGCACGGCACGTCCCTCGTCGGTGACGGCCACGACGGCCCGCCGCCCGTCCTCCGCATCAGGCGCGCGACTGACGAGCCCGCGCTGTTCGAGAACGGCGAGCGTGCTCGCCATCGCCTGCGGACGTACGCGCTCCAGTTCAGCCAGGGATCCCGGGGAGTCGGGACCGTCGGCAGCGAGCCGCGCGAGCACCGACACACCGGAGAGCGTCACGTCCCCCACGGCGTGCGCCTGGCGCAGTCGCCGGGTGACACGGCCGACGGCGAGCCGAAGGTCGGACGCCAGTCGGGCGGTGTCGCTCGGACCACGGGTGTGCTCGCGACCTGCTTCCCCATCCACCTTCATAGTTACTAACACTAGGTTTAGCAGTTTCACCTGATCAACCAATTGTTAGTAATGGCGAACGGATCAGCTCGTGACCGATGCCGGTGCGGGGGTGCGCCGTGGCCGCAGGGACAGGACACGTTCGGCGTGATGTTCCTCGTGGAGGTCGATGCGCCGGGCGGCGAGCAGGTGGCGCAGGCTGATGATGCCCTCCACCCGGGGGCGCTCGTCCCGCGTGACGACGAGCAGACGGCTGACGTCGTGCTGGGCCATGCGGTTGGCCAGAGCCCGCAGGGTCTCGTCGGGGTGGGCGGTGACCGCCGGGACGGCGAGGTCGCCGACGGGCGTGCGGTCGGAGGGATCGGCATGGATCATCCGGCTGCGGGTCACGACGCCGGCGAGGTCGCCATGGGCGTCGAGCACGGGGTAGAGGCGCTGGGCGAGCAGCCGGTCGCAGTCGCCGGCGTCGTGCGCCGCCCGCAGCAGTGCGGTGATCTCGCCCGCGGCGCGGTCGCTGTCGAAGGTGACCGCGGCCGGGGTCTCCAGTTGGCGGACGAGGTGGACCTCGAGCGGGTCGACGGAGTACTCGCGGGTGAGGTGCAGTCCGCGCCGGGCGAGCTTCTCCGTCAGGACGGAGCGCTTGAGGAGGATGACCGAGAGCAGGTAGCCGGCCGACGCAGTGATCACCATGGGGATCAGGGCATTGATCTCGTGGGTGAGCTCCAGGCAGAAGACGATGCCGGTGAGCGGGGACCGCATCACGCCGCCGAGGACTCCCGCCAGTGAGACCAGGGCCCAGAAGCCGGGGCTGACGTGGGGGAAGACCAGGGCCTCGGCGGCCCCCAGGGCGCCGCCGACCATGAACATGGGGGCGAGCACGCCGCCGGAGGTGCCCGAGCCGAGGGACAGGCCCCAGATGAGGGTCTTGACGACGAGGACACCGACGATCAGGCCCACCGTGGCGTGTCCGGTGAGCAGCCGGCCGATGACGTCATAGCCGACGCCGAGGGCGCTCGGTTCAATCAGACCCCCCACGCCGATGATCGCCCCGCCGATGGCGGGCCACCACATCCAGTGGATGCGCAGGCGGGAGAAGAGGTCCTCGGAGAAGTAGACGAGGGCGGTCGCGCCCAGGGCGAGCAGTCCCGCCGCGGATCCGGCGACGACGCACAGGCCATAGGCGTAGGGGGAGATGTGGTCGGGCACGTGCGCGCCGCCGAAGAGGGGTGCGGTACCGAGCAGCGGTCGGCGGACCAGGGTGGCGGTCACCGCGGCGACGGCGACCGGCAGGTAGGAGCGGGGCCGCCATTCGAACAACAGCAGCTCGACGGCCAGCAGGATGGAGGCGAGAGGTGCGTTGAAGGTGGCGGCCATCCCCGCGGCGGAACCGGCGACGAGCAGTGCCTTGCGCTCGTCGGTGGTGACACGCAGGAACTGGGCCAGGAGGGAGCCGACGGCACCGCCGGTCATGATGATGGGGCCCTCGGCGCCGAAGGGCCCGCCGGTACCGATGGAAATGGCGGCCGACGTGGGCTTCAGGACGGCGACGCGGGGCTGCACCCGGCTGCCGCCCACCAGGATCGACTCGATCGCCTCGGGCATGCCGTGGCCCCGGATCTTCTCCGAGCCGTAACGGGCCATCAGACCGATGACCAGACCGCCGATCACGGGCATCACCAGCAGCAGCCATCGGTGCGCAGTGCCGGCTGGTACCGCGGTGCCGAAGCCGAACCGCCAACGGAAACTGAGATCGGTGATCAGCGCGATCAGCTTGAGCAGACCGGCGGCGACGAGGGCCGCGGCGGCGCCGACGGGCGCGGCCAGGGCGGTGATCAGCAGGACGCGGGTCTGTACCTGGAAATCGCCCAGATGCGGAATCTTCACGGCGGCATGGGGAGGCCGGTCATCGAGCGGTGGGGCGCTCGACCGGGATCTGGTGGATATGGACGCGGACATGGCACCTCCGGTGAAGGGGACGGCAGGGGCTTGCAGTGGCACGGCGGCCTGCTCGGCGGTTCCCGAGGCGTGCCGCCGGCGGGGCCCGGCGGGCACGGGAAGGGCGGGCACGGGAAGGGCGGGCGACGCTGCCCGCGAGGTCGCTGGCTCGGGGAACGAGGCGGACCCGAGCCGGGATCCGGCCCGCTCCGGCAGGGAAGACGGACGCGCCTCGTTGCGCGTCCGTCACCGGTGACGAGGCGGGGCGTCGCTCACCTCAGCGGAGGGCGGGCGGACACCACGCGGCCGGGGCGCAGGACGCGGATCGTGCGCCCCGCGCATACCCGGCAGGTGTTGTCCGTGAGCGGGGATGGCACCCTCGGACCGCCTGTGACGCGGTACTCGGCGCACCAGCGTCCATCGGCGTCCCGGACGTGCCGGATCTCGTACTCGCCCTCCCAGGCGTGCCCGCAGCGCAGGCACACGAACGAATAGGCTTCGTGTATCGGCTCGGTTTTCATGGTCATCACCCTTGCCGCCGTAACCGTCACGCCCGCCCGGCCGGTGTCGACGACTCTACCATTGCAGTCTGCAATGGTCACCAAGGGTGAGCGAGTGGGGCGGGCCGTCGAAGCGGAGACGGCGAAGCGAGGAGTCCATGGCTCAGCACGAGCACGGCGTGGAGCGACCCCTGGAGGATCCGGCACCCCCCGACGAGGGAGCGGACCGCGAGGCGGAACAGGTCACCCTGGCGGTCATGGCCGCCTCCCGGCTCATCGTCGCGCTGTCCGCCCGCGCCCTCGCCTCGGTCGACGTGTCCCTCACCCTGCCTCAATTGCGCTCGCTGGTAGCGCTGCACACCTGCGGCCCGATCAACCTGGCGGCCATGGCCGCCACCCTGGGCGTCAACTCCTCCACGGCCCTGCGCATGGTCGAGCGCCTCGAATCCCTCGGCCTCATCGACCGACGGGTCAACCCCGACAACCGCCGCCAGGTCGTCCTGCGGCTGACGTCCGCGGGCGGGGAGCTGGTCGACCGGGTCCTCAGCCACCGACGTGCGGAGATCCGCGCCCTGGTCGAGCGCCTGCCGGCACAGCAACGCGCCGGTCTGCTCCCGGCGCTGAGAGCACTGACCGCCGCCGCGGACGACCTGGGGCTGGACCTGATGGACGAAACCAGCCGCCTGGCCGGCCTCGTCGACAACCCGCTCAACCCCGCCCCATAGAGGCAGTCCCGGCGCAGGCCGGAGCGGCCGGAGGGGGTCGTCTGTCCATCTGACAGCGGAACGACAGGCGTGTTTTACGCCTGGCTCATCCCGGACAGGTCAGGATCTCGACGGGGTCTGAACGGTCGGTGCCCGCAGACCGTACCTCCGTACAGATTTACGGAACGTCCGTGGAAGGGAACGTCAGCATGACCAGCGAATCGCTTCAACCCGTCTCGGCGCCTGCCCGCCGTACCGTCATGGCGGCGGCCGGCGTGACGGGGCTCGCCGTCGCGCTGACCGCGTGCGGAGGCTCGGACGACAAGTCGTCGTCGAGCACGTCCGGTTCACAGGACAACAGCAACACCGCGAGCACCGCCACCACGGGCGGGGGCGGCTCCGCCGCGGCCGGTTCCGACGGCACGGCCCTGGCGAAGACCTCGGACATCCCCGAGGGCGGCGGCAAGGTCTTCGCCGACCAGGGCGTGGTGGTGACCCAGCCGTCGGCGGGCACGTTCAAGGCGTTCTCCTCCAAGTGCACCCACGCGGGTTGCGCGGTGAAGGACATCTCGAACGGTGTGATCAACTGCCCGTGCCACGGCAGCCAGTTCTCCGCGACCGACGGCAGCGTGAAGAAGGGCCCGGCGACCCAGCCCCTGCCCGCCGCGAAGATCACCGTCTCCGGCGACGAGATCAAGCTGGCCTGACCTCCGCTAATCGCCCACCGCCGGACGCGGTGGTGCGAGGCAGGTCAGCAGCTCGTCGGTGGTCGTGACGGTGGCGACCAGGGAGAGGGTGTTGCGGATCATCGCGGGGGTGTAGTCGGCGGGCACCCCCGCGATGGCGTCCGCGGGCACGACGGCTGTGTAGCCGCGGTTGACGGCGTCGAACACCGCGTTCGGGATCGCGACGTTGGCCGAGACGCCGGTGACGATCAGGGTGCGGCAGCCCAGGTTGCGCAGCAGTGCGTCGACCTCGGTGCCCGCGAGGGGCGACAGTCCGTGCAGCCGGCGGACGACGAGGTCCTCTTCCCGCACCTCGATGGGCGCGACGACCCGTACCGCCCTGGTGCCGGTCAGCTGCTGGACGGGCAGCCGTTCGGCCGCGTGGAACAAGCGGGCGTTGCGGCTGGCACCGCGGCCGTCCGGGCGGCGTTCGGCGATCGCGTGGATCACCTGTACCCCGCCCTCGTGGGCGGCGGCGACCAGCCGGGCGACGTTGGCGAGCACCCCCGAGGAGCACGCCTCGCGGGCCAGTTCGGGCAGCGCGCCGTCCGGGCCGAGGACACCGTGCTGGCACTCGACGGTGAGCAGCACCGTGGCCGGAAGGTCCAGGAGGTCTTTGAGGTGTTCGCGCGACGGCATGGCTCCCCCTGTCGTCGACGGTCCGAGGCGGCGAGGCTAACGACCATTGCGGACGGACGGAAGACCGCCCATTCTTTTCTGACGTGATGTCAGAGGATCTCTCTGACACGACGTGGGAGAAGGAGGGGGCCGCATGACCGTCACCACGCAGCGCCGGGGCCGGAAGATCATGATGACACCGGGTGAGCTGGACGAGTTCCTCGCCGGCCAGCGCACCTGCCGCGTGGCGACCGTGTCCGCCGACGGCGCTCCGCACGTCAGCGCCCTGTGGTACGTCTGGGACGGCACCTCGCTGTGGCTGTACTCGGTAGTGCGCAGCAAGCGCTGGGCGGATCTGCGCCGCGATCGACGGATCGCCGTCGTGGTGGACACGGGCGAGGAGTACGACCAGCTGCGGGGCGCCGAGCTGTCCGGCACGGCGGAGTTCGTCGGCGAGATACCGCGCACCGGGGAGCTGTGCGCGGAACTCGACGTGCCGGAGATGCTGTTCGCCCGAAAGAACTTCGGCCTGGAGGAGATGCCGCACGACGGCCGCCACGCCTGGATCCGGCTGACCCCGACGAAGATCGTCTCCTGGGACTTCCGCAAGCTGGGCGGGTAGGCTCCCCTACCCGCTCACCCGGGCCGTCACGGCCTCGCCTGCCGCGCGCAACGCCTCCACCGCCGCCCGGATCGAGGGGCGGCGGTCGGCGTCGGCCCGCCACACCACATAGACGTGCCGTCGCACCTGCTGCCGCACGGGCACGGTCACCACTCCCCCGGGCACCGGGTCGCGCCCGAGGCGCGGTGCGATGCACACCCCGAGCCCGGCGGCGACCAGCCCGAGCTGGGTGTGCGTCTCCCCGGCGCGGTGGCCGACACACGGTTCGATGCCCTTGGAACGCAGGGTGAACATGAGCCACTCATGGCAGAACTCGCCGTCGCCCCACGTGATCCACTCGTCCTCGGCGAACTCCTCCAGGCCGACCTCCGCCCGGTCCGCGAGCCGGTGTCCGGCCGGCATCGCCACATCCGCCGGATCGTCCAGGATCGCCGCCTTCACCAAGCCGTCCGGCAGCGGCATCGGCTTGTTGTACCAGTCGAGGACGACCGCGAGGTCCAGGTCGCCACGCACCACGCCGGCCACCCCGTCCTCGGGTTCCAGCTCGCTCGAGCGCAGCCGCAGCGCGGGATGGTCGGCGCGCAGCGCGGCCAGCGCGGTGGGGAAAAGTCCGCGGGCGGCCGTGGGGAAGGCCGACAGGCGCAGTTCACCCGCCACCTGTCCGCGCTGTGCCTCCAGGTCGGCCTGGGCGAGTTCGACCTGCGACAGGATCCGCGCCGCGTGCTCGGCGAGCAGCCGGCCCGCGTCCGTGAGCCGCACCCCGCGCCCGTTCCTGGCCAGCAGTTGCTGCCCCACCTCGCGCTCCAGTTTGGCCATCTGCTGCGAGACGGCCGAGGTGGTCACGTGCAGCCCCTCGGCGGCGCCGCTGACCGAGCCGTGCCGGGCGAGGGCGTCGAGGGTGCGTAGACGCTCCAGGTTCAACATGTAAGCAATACTACGAGATACCGAGTGCGAAATCTCGATTGTGCTACGAGATCGTCTGGGTCATCGTGGGGACCATGAGCACCGTCTCCACTCCCCGAACCGTCACCGCCCCCACCACCGCCCCTCGCCGCCGGGCCGCCCTCGACTGGCGGATCCGCTTCGGTGTCCTCTCGCTGATCTGGGGTTTCAGCTTCCTGTTCATCAAGGTCGGCACGGAGGCGTACGCCCCGTTCCAGGTCACGCTCGGCCGACTGGTCTTCGGCACGGCGGTGCTCGCCGTCGCCATGGCGGTCAAGCGCGAGCGCCTGCCGCGCTCCGCCCGCACCTGGGGACATCTGGCGGTCGCGGGGTTCCTCCTCAACGCGCTGCCGTTCTCACTCTTCGCCTACGCGGAACTGACGATCCCGTCGACGCTCGCCGGAATCTGCAACGCGACCTCGCCGCTGTGGGGCATGGCCCTGTCCCTGGTGGCGCTCTCGGAGGACCGGCCGACGCGGCGCCGGGTGACAGGGCTCGGCATCGGCTTCCTCGGCGTGCTGACGGTGCTCGGCGCCTGGCAGGGCTTCCACGGCCTGGACCTGACGGGCACGGCGCTGGCCCTGCTCGCCTCGCTGAGCTACCCGGTGGGCTGGATCTACGTCCGCCGCACCCTGGCCGGTTCCGCCCACTCCCACCTGTCGCTGACGGGCGGCCAGTTGCTGCTGGCCACACTGCAACTGGCCGTCGTCACTCCGGTCTTCACCACCCTGCCCACGCACGTCGCGGTCCTGCCCCTGCTGGCCATCGCCGCGCTGGGCGCGCTCGGCACGGGTGTGGCGATGCTGGTCCAGTACGGCCTGGTCGCCGAGGTCGGCCCCACGACGGCGCAGATGGTCACGTACTTCGTGCCGGTCGTCGCCATCGCGGCGGGCGTGGCGGTCCTCGGCGAGTCGCTGACCTGGTCGACACCGGTCGGCGCGCTGATCGTCCTGGCGGGAGCGGCACTGACCCAGTCCCGCCCGAAGGCTGAGACCGGGAACTAGGGCCTCTCGTTTGGATCACGCCGGGCTCGCGGGGCCTGGCACGCACTCCCCCACTGCCCTGACGGCGTGGGGCCCCCAGCGGCGTTGTCGTCACTCGTCGACTCCCCCACGCTCGAACACGCTCGCGCGGGGGGACCCCCGCCGCGTCGCCCGCCGCGGTAGCGGCTGCTGTCACAGCCTCCTCCGCCTTGCAGCTGCACGCTCCCCCACGCTCGAACACGCTCGCGCGGGGGCACCCCCATGGCCCCGCTCCCTGATCCCGCCTGAGCCAAACGAAAGACCCTGGGCCTGTCGGGGCACTAGACATAGCTCCGCCCCGGGCCCGGCCCCAGGGCGGAGGCGACCGCGTCCGCCAGGGGCCCGGTGTCGTCCGCGGTCAGGGTCGAGACGGTGATCCGCATGCCGGGCGGCGCGCTCAGCCGGAAGCGGGCGCCGGGCGCGACGGCCCAGCCGGCGTGCAGCAGCCGGGCCACCGCCCCGGTCTCGTCGGGCACCGGCACCCACACGTTCATGCCGCTGACGCCGTGGGCCGTGACACCGCGCTCGGCGAGCGCGTCGATCAGCGCGCAGCGGCGCCGCCCGTACTCCGCAGCGATCGCCCGTGCGTCCACCGCGCCGTCCGTCCACAGCCGGACCACCGCACGCTGCACGAGCAGGCTCACCCACCCGGGCCCGAGCCGCTGCCGCCCGCGTACCCGGTCAACGGTGACGGTGTCCCCGGTGAGCACCGCGAGTCGCAGGTCGGGGCCGTACGCCTTGGCGACCGAGCGGACTAGGGCCCAGTGCCGGGTGGCCCCGGCGAGGGGGTGGAGGGGCACGTCGACGATCCCGTGGCCGTGGTCGTCCTCGATCAGCAGGGCCCCCGGATGTTCCCGCAGCACGGCTCGCAGGGCACGCGCGCGGGGGGCGCTCACCGCGGCGCCGGTGGGGTTCTGCGCCCGGTCCGTGACGATGAGGGCACGAGCGCCGGCCTCCAGGGCCGCCCGTACGGCGTCGGGCAGCGGCCCCTCGTCGTCGACGCCGACAGGGACCGTGCGCAGTCCGAGCGCCGGCACCAGGTCGAGGGTCCTGCCCCAGCCGGGATCCTCGACGGCGACGGCGTCCCCGGTCTTCAGATGGGCGGCGAGCACCCGTTCGACGGCGTCGAGCGATCCGGAGACGACGGCGAGCGGGCCGTCCGGCACCCCGTCGGCGTCCAGCGCGGCCCGCGCGAGCCGCGTCAGCTCCGGTTCCACGGCGACGTCGCCGTACAGCACCGGTGCCCGATCGCCCTCGGCGGCGGCCGCCGCGAACGCCTCCGCGAGCGGGGGCAGCAGCGCCGGATCCGGGTTACCGCTCGACACGTCGCGTACACCTTCGGGCACGTCCACACGGATGTGGTCCCGGCCCGTCGTGGCCGGCGCGGGCCGTACCCGGCTGCCGCGGCGTCCGGCGGTCTCGATGACGCCGCGCTCCCGGAGGATGCGGTACGCGGCCGCGACGGTGTTGGGATTGACGCCCAGCTCGACGGCCAACTCCCGTTGCGGCGGGAGCAGTTCGCCCGGCTCCAGCTCGCCGGTACCGACCGCATGCTCGACGCCGGCCGCAATCTCCGCTGCGCGCCGCCCTGTGAACCGATATCCTTCTAGCACAAAGCAGATTATGCACTAGTGCAATGGAGGACGCACATGCAGGGGGCGCACATGCAGGGGAACCGACAGACGACACCGCGGCCCGCCGTCTACACCCCGACCGACCGCACCGTCCCCACGCGCTCCGCGGGCCGTGCGTCGTACGACAAGGAACTGGTGCACGCGATACTCGACGAGGGCTACGTCTGCCATCTCGGCTTCGTCCGCGACGGCGCCCCGGTCGTGCTGCCCACGCTGTACGGCCGGGTCGGCGAGCGGCTGTACGTCCACGGTTCGACCGGCTCGCGTCCGCTGCGGATGACCGGCCAGGCCGACCCCGGACTTCCGGTCTGCCTGACGGTGACGCACGTCGACGGCCTGGTCCTGGCCCGCTCGGCCTTCCACCACTCGATCAACTACCGCTCCGTGGTGGTGCACGGCATCGCCCACCAGGTCACGGACCCCGAGGAGAAGCGCACGGCCCTGGACGCGCTGGTCGACCACGTCGTGCCGGGCCGCTCACGCGACTCCCGGCCCGCCGACAAGAAGGAGCTGGCCGCCACCGCCGTGATCCGCCTCGACCTGGACGAGGTCTCCGCCAAGCTCCGCACCGGCGGCGTGAACGACGAGCCCGAGGACCTCTCTCTCCCCCACTGGGCCGGCGTCGTCCCGGTCCGCAGGGAGTACGGGACCCCGCTCCCGGACGCCGGCCTGGCACCCGGCACCGGCCTGCCGGACTACCTGGCGGCCCTGTGATGCTGATCCATCCCTGGGACGCGCCCCGCGACGACACCGAGTGGCAACGCTGGCTCGCCGCCCACGACTTCGGGCAGCTCGCCGTGAACGGATCACCGGGCGAGCCGCCTTACGTGCAGCCGCTGCACTTCGCGTACGACGCCGGGCGCGGCGAGGCCGTCACCCACCTCGCCCGTCCCAACCCACTCTGGACCGCTCTGGAGGCGAACCCGCGGGTACTGCTCAGCGTGGTCGACGACTATGTGTATGTGCCCGGCCCTTGGCAGGCCCCGGCCGACACCCCGTCCGAGCAGGGCGTACCCACGAGTTTCTACGCGGCCGTCCAGCTCCGGTGCATCGCCCATGTGGTGGACGACGCGGCCGGCAAGGCGGAGCTGCTGAACCGCCAGATGGGCCACTTCCAGCCGGAGGGCGGCTCCGCGCGGGCGGCGGCGGGCGAGGCGCCGTACGGCCGCATGCTGTCCGGGATCCGCGGTCTGCGACTCGAAGTGACCGATGTCCGGGCGAAGTTCAAGTACGCGAGCCACATGGCGGAAGAGGTGCAGGACCGGATCGTGGCGGGCCTCGAGGCTCGGGGCGGGGTGCGGGACGCGGCGGCCCGGGAGCACCAGTTGCGCAGGCGGGCAGTGTGGTCCCCGGACCGGTGAGGTGCCGGTGCGGGCTCCTGCACGGCTTCGAGGAACCCGCACCCCTCGGCCCCGTCACACCGGGACCGCTCCCTCCTCCGCCGCGCGCGCCTGCCGCGCCTCCGCGAGCGCGAGCCCCGCGACCGAGCCGAGCATCAGTGCGGTACCGGCGAGCGTGGCCGCCGTGAGCCGCTCACCGAGCAGGGCGATGGCCAGGACCGCCGCGCCGACCGGCTCGAGCAGCATGATCACGGACACGGTGGCGGACCGTACGACAGCCGCGCCCGCGAAGTAGAGGGCGTAGGCCAGTGCCGTGGGCACCGCCGCGATATACGCCAACAGCCCCACCAGCACGGCGGGGCGCGCGGCGTGCGGCAGCAGCCCCTCGTCCAGTGCGAACGGCAGCAGGCACAGACTGGTGACCGCGAACGCCGACACGGTCGTGGATGTCCCGTCGGCGGCGCCGCCGCGCCCCCACCACCGGGTGAGCAGCGTCATGACGCTGTAGCCGGCCGCCGACACGACCCCGAGCACCACACCCCACGGGCGTACGGTCGCGCCACCACCGCCGAGCACGAGCACCCCCAGCCCGGCGAGTGCCCCGGCGACGGCGGCCATCCCGCCGCCGCCGAGCCGCTCCCCCAGGGTGAGACGCGCGCCGAGGGCGATGAGGACGGGCCCGGCGCCGAGGGTGACGACGGTCGCCACCGCGAGCCCGGTGGCGGAGACGGCCGCGAAGTAGGCGGTCTGGAAGACGGCGAGCCCCAGCCCGGTGACACAGGCCCGCAGCGCCCTGCGGCCGAGCGGCCCGGGTGCGGCGGCGCGGGCGGCACGCGGGCGCATCAGGCGGGCGGCGACCAGCAGCGCGAGCCCGGACGCGCAGCGCCAGAAGGACAGGGCGACAGGGCCCATGTCACTGGCCCGGTAGACCAGGGATGCGGCCGCGCCCGCGGTACCCCAGGCGGTACCGGCGACGATCAGGTAGACAAGGCCTCGCCCGACGGGCAGGCCGGAAGCAGCATTCGACACGAGTCGTCTCCGCAGAGGTGCAGAAGTTCGGCAGGGGACCCGTCATGGGCCGGGTCCGTGGACTTCTTCTGCGGGCAGCACACCGCTGCGCCCGGCGGTTGGCCGGGCGCGATATCCGGAGGGCCCGCCTCAGGCGGCCGGAGGCGGAAGAACGAGTGCGCTCGAATGCATGATCCGTACCCTAGGCTGCGGCTTCGCGGGCCGACAACTCGCTTTCCTCACCGGCGCTCGCGACCGGCTCCGCGGAGCCCTGCGCGGGCGCCGAGGACTGGGCGATGAACGCGCCCACCAGAACCAGCGCACCGCCGACGATCTGCGGCGCAGAGAGGTGCTCGCCGAGCAGCACCCAGGCCAGCACGGTGGCGATGACCGCTTCGAGGCAGGCCACCACGCCCGCGACCTGGGGCGAGAGCCGGCGCACGGACAGCACGCCGGTGACATAGGCGAGGACCGTGGCGATCAGCACGATCCAGGCCAGGAGGAGGACGGCCGGGACACGCGTGCCGTTCATGTCCGCGGTGCCGGTGAGCACCTGCCAGTCCATGGTCCAGGGACGGGCCACGACGGTGAGCACGGCGGCCCCGACGAGCAGTCCGTACGCGATGACGCCGAACGGGTCGGGGGCCTGGTCGCCCGCCTCGGTGCCCTGGTCGGACAGGACGAAGTAGCCGACCTGGCAGCAGGCGGCGCCGAGCGCGAGCGTTATCCCGAGCGGGTCGAAGCCCAGCCCCGACCACACCTCGACGACGCAGGCGAGCCCGCCGACCGCGAGGACCACACCGACCGCCGCGGCACGCGTCACCGACCGCCGCTGCACGAAGCGCACCCAACCGAGGACGAGCGCGGGCGCCAGGTACTCGATGAGCAGGGCGACACCGACGGGTATCCGGGACAGCGCGGCAAAGTAGCAGGCCTGGACACCGGCGACGGCGAGCAGTCCGAACCCGGCGAGCAGGGCGGGGCGGCGGCGCAGCAGGGCACGGTGGCGTACGGCGAGCGGCAGCATCACGAGCGCCGCGCCCGTGACCCGCAGCCACACCACGTGGAGAGGGTCGAGCCCCGCCTGGATCAGCGGCTTGGCCGCGACACCCGATCCACCGAAGGCGACCGCCGACGCGAGCGCGAGCCCCAGCCCGACGCCTCTGCCACGGTTGCTCTGACTGCCCTGAGACGTATGCACCGGCACATGATGGCAGGAGACGACATGAGCGTCACCATCGATAGCTCCTGTCTCAGCGACTGGACGGAACCGCTCCCGCCGCCTCGATCCGGTCCGCCAGCACCCTCACGTCGACGCCCGCGCGGCCGAGAACCTCGACGGCGCGTGACTCGGGGTCCGCGACCATCGCCGCGAGCAGGTCGAGCCCGCGGGCGCATACGTCACCCCGCCCGGCAGCGCGCCCGTACGCCGCCCGGAGGGCGGTGGCCGCGGCGGGCGACCAGCCGTCCGGCTCCTCCAACACCGGCACCGCGCCCGAGTCCTCGACGGTGGTCTGCCAGCGCAGGCCGTAGCCGATGGCGCGCTGGACGAGGTAACCGAGCAGCCGGGCGACCTGCGGCCCGTCGAAGACGGCGCGCACCTCGGGGTCGGACTCCAGCAGCGTGTGCAGCAGATGGGCGGTGTCGATCCCCCGGTCCCCGTCACGCAGCGCCCTCCTGCGGGCGCCGGAAAGCACCGCTGCCAGCTCCGAGGTGACCCTGGCATCGAGGTGGGACTGGCGCGTGCCGCGTTCGGCGGCCGATCGCTGGACGTGACGGGGTGGCACGTCCACCACCCCATCAGTCCCAGCGGTCCGAGTCATCCTCGGCGGGCAGCATTTGTGCGTCCGACACAGGTTGGGCATGGCTGACCCGGCTCTCCTCCTTACGGATGACATCGCGCCCTTTCCGCTCAGGGGCCGCGCATCGCCCTGCCCGTGGCCGGTGCGGAACGGCGCCCGCTATTTCTGACTGTTCATCAGTATTGAATGTTGCAGACCCTGCCGCTACGTTCCGCGACACCACAGCTGCGCCCGGCGCAGCAGCCGACGCGAAGGGGTGGTCGCATGGCCGAAGTCAGCGCGGAAGCTCGCATCGAGGCCCCCGCCGAGAAGGTGTGGGCCGCGCTCACGGACTGGTCGGCGTACGGCGAGTGGAACGCGACCCACACCGGCTTTCCGAGGGGCGGTCCCGAAGCCCTCGCGGTGGGCGGGACCTTCGAGGAGAACATGAAGCTCATGGGCTTCCCGGCCGAGGTCACCTGGACCATCGACGAACTGCACCCGGGGCGCGTGCTGTCCATCCGCGGCAAGGGCCCGATGGCTGTGGACCTCGCCACCCGATACACGCTGACGCCCAACGGCGAGGCCACCTCGTTGCGCATCGACGGGGAGTTCACCGGCGCGGCGGTGTCCCTCATGGCAGGCAAGCTGAAGGACTCGGCGACGGCCGCGCTGAACGAGTCGCTGCGCAGGCTAGGCGCACTGGTGTCCTGACGGTAGGCACGCCGGCGTCAAGGCGCCCCGCGGACGCGGTGCCGCGGGGCGCCTCACCTCACCGCGTCGTCAGTGCTCGTCGGCGAGGATCAGGTACAGCTTCTTGCGGGCCTCGTTGATGACCGCGAGGGCCTTGTCGCGCTGGTCCTTGTCACCGGTCTTCCAGACCTGGCCGAACGCCTCCATCAGACCGACACCGGCCTGCCGGATCTCGTGCAGCGCCTCCCAGTCGACACCGCGCGAGGCCTCCTCCCAGGGGGCGTCCGGCCCCTCATCGGCCGCGGCGCGACCCGGCTCGGTGAGCGAGAAGAGCTTCTTGCCCCCCTCACTCTCACTGGTGATCAGACCCTCGTCCTCCAGCAGTTGGAGGGTCGGGTAGACCGAGCCCGGGCTGGGCTTCCACGCCCCGCCGCTGCGCTCGGCGATCTCCTGGATCATCTCGTAGCCGTGCATGGGCCGGTCCTTGAGCAGGGCCAGGATCGACGCGCGTACGTCACCGCGTCGCGCCCTGCCCCGCGGTCCGCCCCGGCCGCGCCCGCCCCACGGTCCGCCCGGGCCGAAGAAGCCCGGTCCGCCGAAGCCGGGGCCGCCGGGTCCGCCCGGCCCGAAGGGGCCGAAGGCTCCGCGCCGACCGTCGAAGCCGCCTTTCATGTGGCGCCCGGGACCGCCGTGGTGTCCCTGTCGCTCGTATCCGAAGTCCTGTCCATGGGAACGCATGGCAACCACTCCATTCCATCGTTGATCTGTCGCGATGTCTCAACGATATATCGGGACTGTTCGCATGACAAGGCCCTGCCGAAGCTCGCACAGAAACCGGGGTCCGGTGGGCGGACGGCCGACGGCGGACGCCGATACCAGTCCAGCCGCCCCGAATTGGCCTTGGCCCGCCCTGTCCATGGGCCTCTAGCGTCGGCCCATGCGGATTCGTATCGTCGACGCCTTCACCGACCGCCCCTTCGCCGGCAACCCGGCCGGTGTCCTCCTCCTCGACTCGTTCCCGGACGACGACTGGCTCCAGAACGTGGCCCGCGAGGTCAACCACGCCGAGACCGCCTTCGCGCACCGTCTGCCCGAGGGCGGCGAGGCCGACTGGGCGCTGCGCTGGTTCACCCCCACCACCGAGGTCGCCCTCTGCGGCCACGCGACCCTGGCCACCGCCCACGTCCTGCACACCACGGGCGCCCACGAGGGCCCCGTACGATTCGCCACCCGCAGCGGCGTCCTCCGCGCCGCGCCGCACGAGGACGGTTCGGTCACCCTGGACTTCCCCACCGCGCCGCTCACCCTCGTCGAGATCCCCGACGGCGTGGCCGAGGCCCTCGGCGCCCAGCCCCGCACCGCCGTCGACACCGGGCCGGGGGTCGGTGACCTGGTGCTCGAGCTCGCCGACGAGAAGACGGTCCTCGGCCTCACCCCGGATCTCCGGGCCCTCGCCCGCCACTCACAGCGCGGCGTCATCGCCACCGCTCGCGCCGAGGATCCCTCCCGCGGCTACGACTTCGTCTCGCGCTGCTTCTTCCCCAACGTCGGCATCGACGAGGACCCGGTCACCGGCAGCGCCCACACCGCCCTCGCCCCCTACTGGTCCGAGCGCCTCGGCCGCCCCGGCCTCACCGGGCTGCAGGCCTCCCCGCGCTCCGGCCGCGTCCGCACCGAACTCCGCGGCGACCGCACCCTGCTCACCGGCCACGCGGTCACCGTCATCGAGGGCGAACTGCTCGCATAACGGCACACCAGGGGCTCGCGACGCCCTCGTGCGCCCCTGTCCGGCCCGTTCACGCCGTGGGCAGCCAGCCCACCTTCCCCGCCAGCAGCGCGTACCCCACGAAAGCCCCGATGTCGAGCAGTGAGTGGGCCACCACCAGGGGGCCGACCCGCCCCCAGCGCCGGTACAGGTAGACGAAGACCACGCCCATCACCATGTTGCCGAAGAACCCGCCGATGCCCTGGTACAGGTGGTAGGAGCCGCGCAGCACCGAGCTGGCCACCAGGGCCGTGCCGGGGGTCCAGCCCAACTGGCCCAGCCGGCGCAGCAGATAGCCGACGACGATGACCTCTTCGAGGACGGCGTTCTGCACCGCCGACAGGATCAGAACGGGGAACTTCCACCACACGTTCGGCAGCGCCTCGGGCACCACCGTCAGATTGGCGCCCAGCCCTCGGGCTGCCAGGTAGAAGGCGATGCCCGTGGAGCCGATCACCGCCGCGATCGCCGCCCCGCGCCCGAGGTCCGGCCACGGCCTCCTGCGGTCGAAGCCGAGCGCGCGCAGCGACGCGCCCTCCCGCAGCAGGAAGTGCGCGACCAGCGCCACCGGGACCAGCGCGGTGGCGATCCCGAAGAGCTGCCACGCGAGATCGAGCCAGGGGCGGCCGGGCGCGGCCGAGGCGTTCATGGTGGCCGCCTGGTCCTTGAGCCCGCCGGGTTTGGTGACCGACCCGACAAAGCTGATCAGCGCGGAGACCCCGCTCGCCCCGAGCGAGAGCCCCAGCACCAGCAGCGTCTCAGCACGGAAAATCCGTCGTGTCGGTCCTTCCGCCGTAAAGGAATCGGCCACCGACCCTGCCTCCACCCGCACTCCGCCTCCAGTTGAGCGATCCCGCCTCGTCCCCATCTTCTGCCATACGGCTGTGTACGGGCGCGGGGCTCAACAGGGAGGGGCTGCTCGTCAGGGGAGACGGACCGAGGTGACCGTGCGGCCGGTCAGCCGGCCGCACGGGATCACTCACCTCACGCCCGCCGGTTCCGGTAACCCGACCGGCCAGGTGTGGACCGGCTCTCCGGCGTGCATCAGCTCGCGGTACCGCACGGTCGTCGCGGCCAGGGCGGCGTCCCGGTCGAGCCCCCGCTCCAGGGCCCGGTGGAACATGGCGGCCTGCCAGCTCGCACCGTTGACCCGCCGCCGGCACCGCTCCTCGATCACTCCCAGGTAGAAGTCCCGGTCGGCGGGTTCGACTCCCCACGCGTCCAGTCCCGCCTCGGCGAGCGGCAGCAGTTCGTCGCGCACCAGGTCCACGGCCGCCACCTCGGTGGTCCCGCCGTACCGGCCTCGCTTCGGCCACTGCAGGCGTGCTTCGATGCCATGGCGGCAGGCCGCGTCGAAGTTGGCGGCGGCGGCCTCGAACGGCAGGCGTGTCCACACCGGCCGCGTTTCCTCGGCGAGGGCGCGGACCACGCCGTAGTAGAAGGCCGCGTTGGCGATCACATCGGTGACGGTGGGTCCGGCCGGCAGCACCCGGTTCTCCACCCGCAGATGCGGGACGCCGTCCGCGATGCCGTAGACGGGTCGGTTCCAGCGATAGATGGTGCCGTTGTGCAGGACCAGTTCCGAGAGCTTCGGGACGCCTCCCTCGTCCAGGACTCGCAGCGGTTCCTCTTCGTCGCAGATCGGCAGCAGCGCCGGGAAGTAGCGCAGGTTCTCCTCGAACAGGTCCTGGGCCGAGGTGATCCAGCGCTCCCCGAACCAGGTCCGCGGCCGCACACCCTGCGCCTGGAGTTCCGGCGGCCGGGTGTCGGTGGACTGCTGGAACAACGGCGGCCGGGACTCGCGCCACAGCTCACGTCCGAACAGGAACGGAGAGTTGGCGCCGAGCGCGACCTGCACCGCCGCGACCGCCTGGGCCGCGTTCCACAGGTCCGCGAAGCGGTTCGGGGTGACCTGGAGGTGCAGCTGGACCGAGGTGCAGGCGGCCTCGGGCGTGATCGACCGCGCGCTGCACTCGAGCCGTTCGACGCCCTCGATGTCGAGCCGGAAGTCCTCGCCCCGCGCGGCCACGATCTGGTCGTTGAGCAGGGTGTAGCGGTCGACCGCGGAGAGGTTCGAGGAGACCAGGTCGTCGCGGTCGAGCGTCGGAAGGATGCCGATCATCAGGATCGAGGCATCCAACTCGTTCGCTTTCCGGTCCGCATAGGCGAGCGAGATCCGCAGCTCCTCGGCGAGCCGGTCGAAAACCCGGCCTCCCAACCTGTGTGGAGCTATGTTGACCTCGAGGTTGAACATGGCGAGTTCTGTTTGGAAATCTCGGCTCGCAATCCTTTCCAGAACCTGGGCGTTCATCATTCTCGGAGTCCCGTCCTGCCCGACGAGATTCAACTCGATCTCCAGGCCCATCAGGTTCTTGGGGCGATCGAACCGCTTCTCCTCCAGCAGTCGCGCGAGTCCCGTCAGGCACTGCCTGAGCTTGTCGCGGTAGTGCTGGCGATCGGACAGGTCGAACGGCCCTGCCACGACCTTCTCTCCCATCGAAGCGTCCCTCCTGAGATGGGCAGGCCGACGTTACGGCCGCTGCTGTCCCGGGTCACGGGGGATGATGCCCAGGCAACGCGATCGATAACGTCCCTGTTGCGACCGTCACCCGCTACGCTGGAGGCGGCGCACGGCCGGGCACATTCACGAGGCATGGAGCAGGACGCAGTTTCACGGTGCAACCGTGTCGTGAAAAACGCCGACGAGAATCAGCCGACCGCTACGGACAAGTATTCCGAGGTCGCCGCGCTGACGCCTGCGCAGGATCGGGACGAACCCCGCTTATCGCCGACCGGATATCACCTTGCCGACATAAGCGCGTCGTTCCGATGAAACAGCGCATGAACACGTGTCGTATAAACTTTGCGCACGGGGCAGAGAGTTGGCGCTCACGGTTCGGGCCCTGTCGTCAAAGCGCCGCCATTCGTCCGGGCTCGGTTACCCCCTTCCCTCCCTCTGACCCCGAGAGCAGACAGCGCCGTCCGCCCGCCCACCACGCCCTCGCGCCACCTTTGCCTGTCGAATGAGAGGCGACCCACCATGCAGCTGCATGTCCCTCAGGCTCCCGCGCCCGCTCTCCGCTCCGTCCTCACGGCACTCGGTTCCCCCACCGCGGTCCGGGAGGCTCCCACTCCCTCCCTGCGCACGGCCCAGGGACCCGCGACCCCCGAACTTCCGCTGCCCGTCCATGTCCTGGACCGGATCACCCCGGCCGGCGCGGCCACCCGGCTCGCCGGGTGGCGATTCCTCATCCGCTCCGGGGGCCGCGCCGTGGCCGCCGCCGAGACCATGCTGACGCCCGACGGCTGGGCCTTCTCGCACTTCTTCGAGGGCCCGTACGTCGCCGCCACCGAGCGCGCCGTGCTCCAGGCGGAAACCTCGCTGACCGAGCCCTACCAGGCCCGGCTGCTGTCCGTGCCGGAGCTGTACATGCTCACCCTGTGGCTGCACGGCGACTGCACCGCCGACGGCGCGACGGGCCACCCCGCCGCGAACGACCTCCTGGTGCCGCTCGCCCCCGCGCCGCCCGGCATCGCGGCGCACCGCCCGCACCGCGTCGCCGACCTCCTGCCGATCCTGACCCTCCGGATCACCCGCACCCCGCTGCTCGGCCAGCCGGCATAGCTTCCGGGTCTCCTCTCACCGTGCCCTGCGGCCGTCTCCGGCCGCGGGGCACGTCGCATGTTCGGGCCGTCGAACGGCTCCCGTCCCCTTCGCTCGTTCGTGCCCGATCACGCTCGTACGAGGGACGACGTGCGGGTCGGCCCGTACTGACTAGCCCCTTCCGGCCACCCCGAACCATCCGAAGTGACCCTGCGGTCGGGCTGAACCGTCCGGGCGGGGGACGCGTCATGAACCTGTGAGGAGCGGTGCTGCGAAATCCCTGCGGATCGACGCCCGTGGGGCAACACTGGGTTCCTGACCGACGTATCACCGACGGGGGGCGGCGATGAGCGACACCACGAGCCGCAGGACAGACACGACAGCCATCTCACACATACCGACAGAGCGAGAGATCCCCACCACCATGTGCCAGCACCAGCCACCGTGCCCGACCGCCGAATCCGCCGACCGGGAGTCCGCCCGTCTCGTGGCGCACCACCCGGAGCAGGGATGGAGCCTGCTGTGCAACGGCGTGCTCCTTTTCGAGGACACCGGTGAGCTTCTGCCGGACGGCCAGATCATCGCCCCGCACCGCCCGCTGGGCACCGACCAGGTGATGACAGCCGCCTGAGCGCGCACCAGGGCATCCGCTGCCCTGACACACGAGGGGCCGGCCGGAGACACATGCTCCGCACCGGCCCCGACGCATGTCCGAGGGTGATCAGTCCTCGTAGGCGTCCAGCGGCGGACAGGAGCAGACCAGGTTCCGGTCACCGAAGGCCTGGTCGATGCGGCGCACCGGCGGCCAGTACTTGTCCGCGGTCGACACACCGGCCGGGAAGACGGCCTCCTCACGCGTGTAGGCGTGCTTCCACTCCCCGCCCAGCGCCGCCGCCGTGTGCGGCGCGTTGCTCAACGGGTTGTCCTCCGCCGGCCACTCGGCCGAGCCGACCTTCTCGATCTCCGCACGGATCGCGATCATCGCGTCGCAGAACCGGTCCAGCTCGGCCAGGTCCTCGGACTCGGTGGGCTCGATCATCAGCGTGCCGGCCACCGGGAACGACATCGTCGGCGCGTGGAAGCCGTAGTCGATGAGCCGCTTGGCGACGTCGTCCACGGTCACACCGGTCGCCTTGGTCAGCGGCCGCAGGTCGATGATGCACTCGTGCGCGACCAGGCCTCCGGGGCCGGTGTAGAGGACCGGGTAGTGCGGCTCCAGACGCTTGGCGATGTAGTTCGCGGACAGCACGGCCACCTGCGTGGCGCGCTTGAGGCCCTCGCCGCCCATCAGCCGGACGTACGCCCAGGAGATCGGAAGGATGCCCGCGGAGCCCCACGGGGCGGCCGAGATCGGGCCCACGCCCGTCTGCGGACCGGCCTCGGGCTGCATCGGGTGGTTCGGCAGATACGGCGCCAGGTGCTCGCGGACCGCCACCGGGCCGACGCCCGGGCCACCGCCGCCGTGCGGGATGCAGAACGTCTTGTGCAGGTTCAGGTGCGAGACGTCGCCGCCGAAGTGGCCCGGCTTGGCGAGGCCGACCAGCGCGTTGAGGTTGGCTCCGTCGACGTAGACCTGCCCGCCCGCCTCGTGCACGGCCGCGCAGATGTCGGCGACGTGCTCCTCGAACACGCCGTGCGTGGACGGGTACGTGATCATCAGCACCGACAGCTCGTCGCGGTACTGCTCGATCTTGGCCCGCAGGTCCTCCACGTCGATCTCGCCGTCCTCGGCGGTCTTCACCACGACGACCTTCATCCCGGCCATGACGGCGCTGGCGGCGTTGGTGCCGTGCGCGGAGGACGGGATGAGGCAGACGGTGCGCCGGTCGTCGCCGTTGGCGCGGTGGTAGCCGCGCACGGCCAGCAGACCTGCCAGCTCGCCCTGGGAGCCGGCGTTGGGCTGGAGGGAGACCTTGTCGTAGCCGGTGACCTCGGCGAGACGCTCCTCCAGCTCGCGGATGAGCGTGAGGTAGCCCTGGGCCTGCTCGGCGGGCGCGAACGGGTGCAGCTGGCCGAACTCGGGCCAGGTGACCGGCTCCATCTCCGTGGTTGCGTTGAGCTTCATGGTGCAGGAGCCCAGCGGGATCATGCCCCGGTCGAGCGCGTAGTCGCGGTCGGCCAGCCTGCGCAGGTAGCGCAGCATCGCGGTCTCGGAGCGGTGCTGGTGGAAGACCGGGTGGGTGAGGTAGTCGTCGCTGCGCAGCAGGGCCTGCGGGAGCGCGTCCTCGATGGTGGCGTCCAGCGCGTCGATGTCGCCCCCGACGCCGAACGCGGTCCACACCGCGCGCAGCTGGGCCCGGCCCGTGGTCTCGTCGCAGGCGGCCGAGACGTGGTCGGCGTCGACGAGGCGCAGGTTGACGCCGTTCTCCCGGGCGGCGGCGACGACCTCGGCGGCCCGCCCCGGAACCCGGGCGGTCACGGTGTCGAAGTAGGCGCCGTGGACGACCTCGACCCCGCCGGCCGTCAGGCCCGCGGCGAGGACCGCCGTGTACCGGTGGGTGCGCCGGGCGATGTTCCGCAGGCCCTCGGGCCCGTGGTACACGGCGTACATCCCGGCCATCACGGCGAGCAGCACCTGAGCGGTGCAGATGTTGCTGGTCGCCTTCTCGCGGCGGATGTGCTGCTCGCGCGTCTGCAGGGCGAGCCGGTACGCCTTGTGGCCGTCGGCGTCCACGGAGACTCCCACGAGCCTGCCGGGCAGGCTGCGGGCGAACTTCTCGTTCACCGCCATGTAGCCCGCGTGCGGGCCGCCGAAGCCCATCGGGACGCCGAAGCGCTGGGTGGTCCCGACGGCGATGTCGGCGCCGAGCTCGCCGGGCGACTTCAGCAGGGTCAGCGCGAGCAGGTCGGCGGCGACGGTGACGAGGGCGCCCAGCTGGTGGGCCTGGTCGATGAGGGGCTTGATGTCGCGTACGGCACCGGAGGCGCCCGGGTACTGGATCAGTACGCCGTTGATCTCCCGCTCGGCGACCTCGGCCGGGATGCCGGCGCTGAGGTCGGCGACGACGACCTCGACACCGGTGGGCTCGGCGCGGGTCTGGATCACGGCGATGGTCTGCGGCAGCGCGTCCGCGTCGACCAGGAACAGGCCCTTCTTGTTCTTGCCCATGCGCCGGGACAGCGCCATGGCCTCGGCGGCGGCGGTGCCCTCGTCGAGCAGGGAGGCGCCGGAGGTCGGCAGGCCGGTGAGGTCGGCCACCATGGTCTGGAAGTTGAGCAGGGCCTCCAGCCGGCCCTGGGAGATCTCCGGCTGGTAGGGCGTGTACGCGGTGTACCAGGCGGGGTTCTCCATCACGTTCCGAAGGATCACCGGGGGCGTGAAGGTCCCGTAGTAGCCGAGACCGATCATGGAGTCCAGGACCTGGTTGCGGTCGGCGAGGGAGCGCAGCTCGGCCAGCACCTCGGACTCGGTGCGCGCGCCCGGCAGGTCGAGGGCGTCGGCGTTCTTGATCACATCGGGCACCGCGGCGGCGGTCAGCTCGTCGAGCGAGCCGTAGCCGACATGCGCGAGCATCTTGGCCCGCGCCTCCGGGTCGGGCCCGATGTGGCGGTGCTCGAACGGAGTGCCCTGTTCGAGCTCGGAGAGCGGAATGCGCTGGGCGGTCATTGCGGAGGCCTCCTGGTCTGACGCGACCTTTGAGGGGCACCACGGCGCGGGTACCCCGACGGCCTCCCCCTCTGTCATCTCGACCTGAGAGCTTCACCGGTCCGCCCGAAGGCTCGCCGGCTTTCACCGTCGGTGAGAGCGGAAGCCGTCGACACCCGCCCTGCTTTCCAGAGTGACCTCGTCCGTGCGGTACCTGGGCCTGAGAGATTCCGGGGAGGATTTGCTCCTTCGGCGCCTCCGGATCGCTCCGGAGGACTCTCCCGCACGGGGTCAACGGCCGCTTGCCAGACTACCAGCGAGGACGAGTCGGCAGCCTGCGCGGGAATCTTCAAGTGGCCGCCTTCCCGAATGTGCTCTTTCGTAGTGCTTACGGATGGGTTGCGACCAGTTGGAGGGACCGTGCAGACCGACATCGATCCGCGGAATCTGATCGGCCGCAAGGCGTTCGACCGCAATGGCCACAAGATCGGCACGATCGACGAGGTGTACCTCGACGACGCGACGGGTGTACCGGAGTGGGCGGCGATACGGACCGGCCTGTTCGGCAGGGACGCGTTCGTCCCCCTGGAGCCCAGCGAGCTGGTCGAGGGCGCGCTGTACGTCCCCTTCGAACGCGCCCTGATCAAGGAGGCCCCCGACTTCGGCGTCGGCCGCCACCTGTCCCCCGAACAGGAACTGCAGCTCTACCACCACTACGGCCTGGACGTCTCGGCACCGCCGCCGCCGGACCGTGACTTCGGCCGTTTGGCGGGGTCGGACGAGGCGTGATGCGTCGGGGGCAGACTTCCGTGCCTGCTCGCCGGTGTCAGGCGCCCGTGCCCGTGGGGGCCGGACGCTCCGCGATCTCGGGGACGTCGAGCACCAGGGGCAGCGGGTCCGCCGGCTCCAGCTGAGGGTCGTCGACGCTGAACGTGCGGACCCGGCCCGGCCCCGACTGCGGTGTCTCGAACCGCACGGTCACCCTGCCCAGCCCGCTGCCCTGCACCCATCCCGGCCCGTACTCGCCATGACGGACGTCGTGCCCCGCGAGCCAGACCCGCTCGGGTGGCGCCGCCTGCTCTTCGGCAAGGGGCTCCTCCGCCTCCGGCCGCTCCTCCGCCGTGGCCTCCCCCGCCGCCAGGTGGGCCTGCGCGAACAGGTCCTCCTGTGTGTAGTCGGCGAGTCCGCTGACCCCCACCCCCAGCAGCCGCACCCCGCCGGTCGTGTCCACGGGCTCCAGCAGCCGCGCCGCCGCCTCCCGCACCACCGCCTGATCGTCCGTGGGCCCCCTCAGGGTCTCGGACCGGGTCAGGGTGGAGAAGTCGTACCTCCGCACCTTCAGCACGATGGTCCGCCCCGACAACCCGGCGTCCCGCAGTCTGCGCACACACCGGTCCGCCAGCCGCTGCACCTCCAGGCCGATCCGCAGCCGGTCGTGGATGTCGACGTCGTACGTGTCCTCGACGGACACCGACTTGGCCTCCCGCTCGGCCACCACCGGCCGCTCGTCGTGCGCCAGTGCCATCGCGTACAGCGCCTGCCCGTGCGCCTTGCCGAGCAGCCGTACGAGCTCGTCCTCGCCCGCCTCGGCGATCTCGTCGATCGTGGTGATCCCGGCCCGCCGCAGATGGTCACCGGTCGCCGGACCGACCCCCGGGAGCGTGCGCACCGGCATCGGACCGAGCAGTGCGCGCTCGGTACCCGGTCGTATCAGCGTCAAGCCGTCCGGCTTGGCCTGCTCCGAGGCGATCTTGGCGAGCATCTTGGAGGCGGCGAGCCCCACGGACCCCGTCAGCCCGGTGACGGCCCGGATGTCCGCGCGCAGCTTCACACCGACCCGTCGCGCCGACTCCTCGTCCCAGGCTGCTCCCCCGGCCTCCAGATCCACGAACGCCTCGTCCAGGCTCAACGGCTCCACCAGCGGCGACAGGCCCCGCAGCAGGGACATCACCTGCTCGCTGATCCTGCGGTAGATCCCGAAGCGCGGCACCAGATACGCGGCGTTGGGCGCGAGCCGGCGTGCCTGGGCCATCGGCATCGCCGAGTGCACCCCGAAGACGCGCGCCTCGTACGACGCCGTGGCCACCACTCCGCGCGGCCCCAGCCCGCCCACGATCACGGCCTTCCCGCGCAGGCTCGGCTTGGCTGCCTGCTCCACCGAGGCGTAGAAGGCATCCATGTCGAGGTGCAGGATGGTCGGCGCGGTTCTCACATCTCCGATGCTGCCCTACACCACTGACAGTGCGGCCCCGCCGCGGCCGGCCTCTCAGACGGCCCGGTTGCGCCGCCGCGCCAGCTCGTCCGCCGGGTTGTGGCCCACGATCGTCTCGCCCGTGTCGACACGTTCACCGTGCAACTGCGACAGCGCGTTCTCCACGTCCCGCCACACGACGCCCACGGCGATGCCGAAGATGCCCTGCCCGCCCTGGAGCAGGGCGTGGACCTCGTCCGGGGACGTGCACTCGTAGACCGTCGCGCCGTCGCTCATCAGCGTCATCCGCTCCAGGTCACGGAAACCCCGCTCCCTGAGGTGCTGGACCGCGGTTCGGATGTTCTGCAGGGACACTCCGGTGTCGAGGAAACGCTTGACGATCTTCAGGACGACGACGTCGCGGAAGCTGTACAGCCGCTGCGTCCCCGATCCGTAGGCGGGGCGCACGCTAGGTTCGACCAGACCCGTCCTGGCCCAGTAGTCCAGCTGCCGGTAGGTGATGCCCGCGGCGGCGCACGCCGTGGGGCCGCGATAGCCGATGTCCTCGGAAGCCGCCCCTCCGCCGCCCGGCACGGGCGTCGGCCGCTGAGGGGCGGAGCCGGCCGCGTTGCCGTGAAGCCGGTACGGACCGCTCTCCCCCAGACTGCGTCCAGGGGCACCCCCAGCCGTACCGCCGCCGCTGCTTCTCACGCCGACCTCCGTCCTTGACCTGCCTTCTCGACGGTAGGCAGTCACCACGGGTGCGTCAACGATCGCCACACTCGGCACGCCGAGTGATAATCACCCTAGGAGTGGTTTCCCGTGCCCTTCCGCGGGGAAAGGCTAGCCGAATGCTCTAGCGCGGCCCTTGATGGCCGCGGCCCCGGCCGCCCGCCTCTCTGTCGTATCGCCCGACGGCCGGACGTGTCCCGGCTCCCCGCACACACGGCCGTGTCCTGGGCCGTCCTCTCAGCGCAGTGCGCCGCCCCGCACCGGGGTCGGCATGCTCCGGCCCGTGCCCGGCAAAGGGATGCCGCAGACACAAGACGGGCAAGCCGCCGCGGGCGCCGCGTCGCCCGTCGGCCCGAGACCCCTCAGGGACCGTCACTGGCTGCTGGTCCCGAAGTCCTCCGGTGAGATCTGGTCGAGGAACTCGCGGAACTTCTCGACCTCGTCCTCCTGCTCGTCCGGGATGGCGATCCCCGCGTCGTCCAGCACGCCGTCACTGCCGTAGATCGGCGTGCCGGTGCGCAGCGCGAGCGCTATGGCGTCGGACGGGCGGGCGCTCACCTCGACACCGCTGGCGAAGACCAGCTCCGCGTAGAAGACGCCTTCACGCAGATCCGTGATGCGCACTTCCGTGAGCTCCTGCCCGACGGCCTCCAGCACGTCCTTGAACAGGTCGTGCGTCAGAGGTCGCGCGGGGGCCATGCCCTGCTGGGCGAACGCGATGGCCGTCGCCTCCCCGGGGCCGATCCAGATGGGGAGGTAGCGGTCGCCTCCCACTTCACGCAGGAGCACGATCGGCTGGTTGGAGGGCATCTCGACCCGGACACCTACGACATCGAGCTCGTTCACACAGCAACCCTAGGCCGTGCCCGGGATGTTTGGGTAGTCGGGCACAGAACGCCTGGCCGATCCGCCCATGGCGAACGCCCGGATCAGGGCAGCCGTACGCCCAGCGCGGACTGCACCAGCGCCGCGTGCAGTTTCACCGCGAGCCCCGCGAGCTCCTTCGTACGGGCCTCGGCATGCGCCCTGGTCTGTGGATTGCGGTGGCGGCGCAGCGGGGCCACCACCTGGTCCACCAAGCCGGCCTCGCGGTCCGCGGCGGCCTTCACCGCGCGAAGATGGCGTGGCTCGATGCCGTGCCGGCCCAGTTCCACCACGAGAGTGGCCACGGTGATCGCCTCGGCGTCATACGTGCCGTCCGGCAGCGGCGCGAGCAGCCCGTACGACTCCCACTCCTGAAGCTGCTCGGCACCGATCCCGGCGGCCGTCAGCAGCTCCTCGCGGCCGATCCGGGCGGGCGCGGGGCAGTCGGGCTCGCCCAGGAGGTCTCCGAGCAGCTCGCCCTCGGCGGTCTCCCCCGGCCGGCCCAGGGGCGGCAGCCGCACCTCATCGCCCCGCTCCAGGGCGTCCAGGTGCTCGCGGATCACCTTCAGCGGCAGATAGTGGTCCCGCTGCATCCTCAGCACCTGGCCGAGCCGCTCGACGTCACGCGCGCTGAACTTCCGGTACCCCGAAGGGGTCCGCTGCGGCTCGATGAGCCCCTCGGACTCCAGGAAACGGATCTTGGAGATGGTGACTTCGGGGAACTCCTCGCGCAGCACGTTCAGCACCGTGCCGATGCTCATCAGCCGGCCGTCCGCGGCGGCGGTGCCGCTGTCGGCACCGCCGCTCGGTGTGTGAAGCATGGACCCTTCCCCGCGCGGGTCAGATGCCCCGCTGGTTCGCGTAGAAGACCAGCCTGTACTTGCCGATCTGCACCTCGTCGCCGTTGTGCAGCGCGACCTGGTCGATGCGCTCCCTGTTGACGTACGTGCCGTTGAGGCTGCCGACGTCGGCGACCGTGAACATGCCGTCCGGGCCCCGGCGGAACTCGACGTGGCGGCGCGAGACGGTCACGTCGTCCAGGAAGATGTCGCTCTGCGGATGGCGCCCCGCCGTGGTCAGGTCGCTGTCCAGCAGGAAGCGACTGCCCGAGTTCGGGCCCCGGCGCACCACCAGGAGAGCCGAGCCGAACGGCAGCGCCTCCACGGCCGCCTGCGCCTCGGGCGACAGCGTCGGCACCGGCGTCTGGCCGGTGGCCTCCGCGTCGTAGGCCTCCAGGCCCGAGATGGAGATCGTGGACGTCGTCTCCGACGCACGCTCCGGGACCGCCCCGGCCCGCAGCGGCGCACCGCAGTTGGAGCAGAAGCGGCTGTTCTCCGCGTTGCGGTGACCACACCGCGTACACACCAGGGCCGACATGTCCCGGAAACCTATGCCGCCGGACGCGGCAGGGTCAACAGACGGCGCGCCCTGACCTCCGGAAATGTGACCACCCGGACCACCGACCTGATCGCGGAACAGCGGCCGCTGGCCCTCCGCGTCTCCCGGCTGTGCGCGATGGCGGGCAGTCGCGTTGTCGCTGCCCTCTCGCGCGCTCTTGCCGAACAACTTCGCAAACAACTTCACGGGCGATTCCCCTTGACCGAAACAGACCCGCCCGTGGGGCAGGACGAACCCTGATTGCATACACCGGCCGACCCGGACATCCTCACAACGTCCGTTTCCACCAGACAGTTTCCACCACGCACCACCCAATCGATGCGCCGACCCCCCGCAACCTCATGCCCCTGCCGGACGGCCTCCATGCACCCCCGGTTCACTGGGAGGACGACCGAGCGTAGTCAGGCCGCTTCGCCGCTCGCAAGGCGTCCACGATGATCTTCGTGGAACGCTCCACGGTGATCGTGGCCTGCTCCTTCTCGAGAGTCTGCACCACGCCTCCGGGGATGTTGAGCGCCGGTTCGAGGTCCTGCGGTTTGCCGATGACCTTGAAACGATAGGGCTGGGTGATCTTGTTCCCGTCCACACTGACACCTTTCCCGGCGTCCGCCAGGTAGGTGCCGGCGACGACCCGTACGCCGTTCACCTCTATCGCCTCCGCGCCGGCCGCGCGCAGCTCCTGGATCGCGTCGAGCAACATGTCCGCCTGGACCGTCCCCTTCGTGTCCTGGATCGTCATCGTGATCCCGGGCCCCTCGGCGGTCACCGTGCCCGCAAGAATGCCGAGTTGCTTCTCCTTCTCGGCGGTCTGCTTGCGGGCCTCCTCGGCCCGGTCCGAGCTGTTCTCCAACTCGGCCCGCTGATCCTCGAGACCCTGCTTCTCGTCCTGAAGACGCTGCGTACGGTCGTCGAGTTCATCGAGGATGCGCACAAGATCCTCTTGGCGCGCGCCGCGCAGGGCACTGCTGCCGTCGCTGTTGGAGGCGACCTGGACGGCCAGGCCGAAGCCGAGGCCGAACAGCAGCACGGCCACGATGAGTTGGGCACGGCTGACGCGCGGCGGCCACAGTCCCTGCACGAGACGCTGACGGCCGGTCATCCCGGTGGCCTGCTCGTCGTCCGTCGTCCCCGACCTCTCGGGGGCCGCGGCCGGCACCTCCTCGGGCAGTTCCCTGCGCAGCCGGTGCTCGGAGGTCTGCGCCGGCTCGGTCGCCTCGCCCCCGTTCTTGTTCTCGTTCTCGTCGCTCATCGGCCTCACGCCCGGAACACATGCCGGCGGATCGCCGCCGCGTTGGAGAAGATGCGGATGCCGAGGACGACCACCACACCGGTGGACAGCTGCGCGCCGACGCCCAACTTGTCGCCCAGGAACACGATCAGCGCCGCCACCACCACGTTGGACAGGAACGACACCACGAAGACCTTGTCGTCGAAGATGCCGTCGAGCATGGCCCGCAGACCACCGAACACGGCGTCGAGCGCCGCCACGACGGCGATCGGAAGGTAAGGTTCGACGACCGCCGGGACCTCCGGCCGGACCAACAGGCCGACCACCACTCCGACGACGAGGCCCAGTACCGCGATCACGATGTGCCCTTCTCTGTACTCGGTTGTGCTGTTCGTACGATCACACTGGGGGCGGCGGGCAGCCGGAGGTCACTCTCGGTGGAGATGCCGGTCCGGATCCCGTAGTTCTCCTGCAGCGCGTGCAGGTAGAGCCCGTCGGCGCTGTTCTGGAACCGCGTGCTGAGCCGTTGCCCGTCCCCCACCGCGAGCACCGTGTACGGCGGCACCAGCGGCCTGTTGTCCACCAGTATCGCGTCACCCGCGGCCCTGATCGCCGACAGGGCCGTCAACCGCTGCCCGTTGATCGCGATCGCCTCGGCGCCCGACTCCCACAGACCGTTGACGACGCGCTGCATGTCCCGGTCGCGTACGCGACCGGTGTCGGAGAACCCCGAGGTCTCACGCGGGTTGCCTTCGCCACCCGTAGTGGCTTCCTTGGCGTCGTCCACGACGAGCTTCACCCCAGGTCCGTGCACCGCGACGGCTCCCGAGAGAATCCCGACCAGGTCGGCCGCGTCTCCGCCCCCGTCCTGTCGCAGGGCCGCGCGCTGCCGTGCGCTCACGTCGTCGCGCAGCTTGTCGACCTTGCCCTCGAGCTTGTCCGCGGCGGCGGTCTCCCGCTGGATGCGGTCGATGAGTTCCTGACGCTCCTTGGCGACCGTCGGCGCGGCGATCCGCGCCTGCGCGGCGCCCACGGTCACCACCAGGGCGGCGAGCACGAGACCCGCCGCGAGACCTAGCCTGGCCCGCACCGTCCTGGGCATGCCCGCAGCGCCCTCGGCTCTCTTCCGCGCGGCGGCCTCGGCGTATCCCTCGTCGAGGCTGTGGTCCATGACGTTGGTGAGCAACGACATGGAGGCGTCCGGGCGCGAGGAGCGCGTCGATGTGCTCCGAACGGGGGGCGGCTGCGGCATGCCGCACATCGTCGCACGTCGCGCGCGCTACCTCCGAATGGCCCCACACGCGTGCCGGACAGGCCCCCCTTGCGGGACACTTGTCCGGCACGCGACGTGCCGCGTGTTTTACCGTCCGGCGCTGTCCACGACGGTGGACCACTCGTCCAGCAGGGCCTGCGCGGAGGCGTCGTCGGGCCCTTCGGCCCACAGGTGGGTGACCGCCTCGGCCGGGTCCGGCAGCACCAGCACCCAGCGCCCGTCGGTCTCCACGACCCTCACGCCGTCGGTCGTGTCCACGAACCGGTCGCCCGCGGCCTCCACGACCCGGCGCATCACCAGTCCCTTGACGGCCCACGGAGTCGCGAGATCGCGCTTGAGGACGTGCGCCCGCGGAATCCGCGCGTCGATCTGGCTGAGAGTGAGCTGGGTCCGCGCCACCAGCCCGATCAGCCGTACGAACGCCGCCGTGCCGTCGAAGACGCTGCTGAACTCCGGCACGATGAACCCGCCACGGCCGTCGCCGCCGAAGATCGTCGACTCGTCGCGGCCCACGCGTGTGAGGTCGTCGGGCGAGGTGGTCGTCCACTCGACCTGCGTCCCGTGGTACGCCGCCACCTGCTCGGCGATCCTCGTCGTCGTCACCGGCAGCGCCACCCGCCCGCTGCGCCGCTCCGCGGCCACGAGATCGAGCATCACCAGCAGCGCCCGGTCGTCCTCGACGATGCGCCCCTTCTCGTCGACGAGCGACAGCCTCTCACCGACGGGGTCGAACCTGACGCCGAACGCGGCCCCCGACGACGCGACGATCTCACCGAGCCGCACCAGCCCCGCCCGCCGCGCTTCCGCGGACTCGGTGGGCCGGGACTCGTCCAGTCCGGGGTTGATCGTCAGGGAGTCCACGCCGAGCTTGCCGAGCAGGCTGGGGAGAACCAGCCCAGCGCTGCCGTTCGAGGCATCCACCACGACCTTGAGGCCCGACTCGGCGATCCCCGTGGTGTCGACGCTCCGCAACAGCGAACCGGTGTACGAGTCGAAGACGCTGGACGGGAAGTACAGGTCCCCGATCTCACCCGGGAAGGCCCGCCGGTACTCCTGCCGCGCGAACACCCGGTCCAGTTTGCGCTGACCGGCCTGGGACAGGTCGGCGCCCTGCCCGTCGAAGAACATGATGTCGACGGAGTCCGGCACGCCGGGCGACGTCCGGATCATGATGCCGCCGGCGCTGCCTCGCGCGGTCTGCTGCCGCGCCACGGGCAGCGGCACGTTCTCCAGGTCCCGTACGTCGATGGCGCTGGCCTGGAGCGCCGAGATGACCGCGCGCTTCAGCGCACGCGCGCCACGGGAGTGGTCACGTGCCGTGGTGACCGTCGAACCCTTCTTGAGGGTGGTGGCATACGCGCCGGCCAGCCGTACGGCCAGCTCCGGTGTGATCTCCACGTTCAGGATGCCGGACACACCGCGGGCTCCGAAGAGGTGTGCCTGTCCGCGGGACTCCCAGATGACCGAGGTGTTGACGAAGGCACCGGCCTCGATGGTCTTGAACGGGTACACCCGTACGTTGCCCTGGACGATGGACTCCTCGCCGATGAGGCACTCATCGCCGATCACCGCGCCGTCCTCGATCCGGGCCGCCCGCATGATGTCGGTGTTCTTGCCGACCACACAGCCACGCAGATTGCTGTGCTGGCCGATGTACACGTTGTCGTGGACGACGGCCTTGTGCAGGAACGCCCCGCTCTTCACCACCACGTTCGAGCCGACGACGGTGTGTTCCCGTATTTCGGCCCCGGCCTCCACCTTGGCGTAGTCACCGATGTAGAGCGGCCCCCGCAGCACGGCGTCGGGGTGTACCTCCGCGCCCTCCGCGACCCAGACGCCCGGGGAGATCTCGAAGCCGTCGATCTCTACGTCGACCTTGCCCTCCAGGACGTCGGCCTGCGCCTTCACATAGCTCTCGTGGGTGCCGACGTCCTCCCAGTAGCCCTCGGCGACATAGCCGTAGATCGGCTTGCCCTCCTTCATGAGCTGTGGGAAGACATCGCCGGACCAGTCGACCGGAACGTCGGGGTCGACGTAGTCGAACACCTCGGGCTCCATCACGTAGATGCCCGTGTTCACGGTGTCGGAGAAGACCTGGCCCCACGTCGGCTTCTCCAGGAAGCGCTCGACCTTTCCCTCGTCGTCGACGATGGTGATGCCGAATTCCAGCGGATTGGGTACACGCGTCAGACAGACGGTGACCAGGGCGCCCTTTTCCTTGTGGAAATTGATCAGATCGGTGAGGTCGAAGTCGGTCAGGGCATCACCGGAGATCACCAGGAACGCGTCGTCCTTGAGTGCTTCCTCGGCGTTCTTGACGCTCCCGGCGGTACCGAGTGGCTTCTCCTCGTTGGCATATGTGAGCTCCATACCGAGCTCTTCGCCGTCACCGAAATAGTTCTTGACGAGTGAGGCCAGGAACTGCACGGTTACGACGGTCTCGTTGAGCCCATGCCTTTTGAGCAGCCGCAGCACGTGCTCCATGATCGGCCGGTTGGCCACCGGCAGGAGCGGCTTGGGCATGCTCGAGGTCATGGGGCGAAGGCGCGTGCCTTCGCCTCCGGCCATCACGACGGCCTTCATGTCGGAAGCGTCCTCCTCCAAGAGACGACGGTCCAGCCGACTTCACCCGTCTAGATTGTCCCGCAGTTTCCCTGGGCGGGCCATCGAGCCGCGCGCGGCGGGCAATCAGTGGGCTGAATCGGCCACGGCGTCCGCCCTGACAAGTCGGCGGACTTGGACCACGTAGAGGACTCCTGCCCACCAGTAGAGCGTTGTACCCCATCCGGCGAACGCCCATCCGAAAATAGCAGCGAGTGACGCGATCCATCCACTTCCGTCACTGAGCAGCAGCAGCGGGAAGGCGTACATCAGGTTGAAGGTGGCGGCCTTCCCGAGGAAGTTCACCTGAGGCGGCGGATAGCCGTGACGCCTGAGGATGCCCACCATCACCAACAGAACCAACTCTCGCGCCACGAGTACACCGGTCAGCCAGAGAGGCAGAATGCCGCGCCAGGTGAGACCGAGCAGGGTCGAGGCGATGTAGAGCCGGTCGGCGGCGGGGTCGAGGAGCCGGCCGAGGCTGCTGATCTGGTTCCAGCGCCGGGCGAGCTTGCCGTCGAGATAGTCGCTGACGCCACTCAGCACCAGCACCAGCAGGGCCCAGCCGTCGCTCTTCGGCCCGCCGAACTCGGGCCTGAGGATCAGCCACAGGAAGACGGGCACGCCGACCAGCCGCGCCATGCTGAGGATGTTCGGGATGGTGAGGACGCGGTCCGTCTGGACACGGGTCTCCTGGACCTCCACCCGGGGGCCTCCTGCGGGAACGAACCAACGATGCTCCCTGACCTTACCCGGCGGGTTCGCGCCGGGGTGCGGAGGGGTTCGCTTGCGGCCCTGCCCAGGGGCAGGCCTGGAACGCAGAAAACCCCCGTGCCGAATAGCACGGGGGTTTTCTCAAGAATTGTTCGGCGGTGTCCTACTCTCCCACAGGGTCCCCCCTGCAGTACCATCGGCGCTGTAAGGCTTAGCTTCCGGGTTCGGAATGTAACCGGGCGTTTCCCTCACGCTATGACCACCGAAACACTATGAAACTGACAACCCGGCCGCCGTGACAATCACGGCGGGGTTGTTCGTGGTTTCAGAACCAACACAGTGGACGCGAGCAACTGAGGACAAGCCCTCGGCCTATTAGTACCAGTCACCTCCACCCGTTACCGGGCTTCCAGACCTGGCCTATCAACCCAGTCGTCTACTGGGAGCCTTACCCCATCAAGTGGGTGGGAGTCCTCATCTCGAAGCAGGCTTCCCGCTTAGATGCTTTCAGCGGTTATCCCTCCCGAACGTAGCCAACCAGCCATGCCCTTGGCAGAACAACTGGCACACCAGAGGTTCGTCCGTCCCGGTCCTCTCGTACTAGGGACAGCCCTTCTCAAGACTCCTACGCGCACAGCGGATAGGGACCGAACTGTCTCACGACGTTCTAAACCCAGCTCGCGTACCGCTTTAATGGGCGAACAGCCCAACCCTTGGGACCGACTCCAGCCCCAGGATGCGACGAGCCGACATCGAGGTGCCAAACCATCCCGTCGATATGGACTCTTGGGGAAGATCAGCCTGTTATCCCCGGGGTACCTTTTATCCGTTGAGCGACGGCGCTTCCACAAGCCACCGCCGGATCACTAGTCCCGACTTTCGTCCCTGCTCGACCCGTCGGTCTCACAGTCAAGCTCCCTTGTGCACTTACACTCAACACCTGATTGCCAACCAGGCTGAGGGAACCTTTGGGCGCCTCCGTTACCCTTTAGGAGGCAACCGCCCCAGTTAAACTACCCATCAGACACTGTCCCCGATCCGGATCACGGACCCGGGTTAGACATCCAGCACGACCAGACTGGTATTTCAACGACGACTCCACCCGAACTGGCGTCCAGGCTTCACAGTCTCCCAGCTATCCTACACAAGCCGAACCGAACACCAATATCAAACTGTAGTAAAGGTCCCGGGGTCTTTCCGTCCTGCTGCGCGAAACGAGCATCTTTACTCGTAGTGCAATTTCACCGGGCCTATGGTTGAGACAGTCGAGAAGTCGTTACGCCATTCGTGCAGGTCGGAACTTACCCGACAAGGAATTTCGCTACCTTAGGATGGTTATAGTTACCACCGCCGTTTACTGGCGCTTAAGTTCTCAGCTTCGCCCACCCGAAAGTGAGCTAACCGGTCCCCTTAACGTTCCAGCACCGGGCAGGCGTCAGTCCGTATACATCGCCTTACGGCTTCGCACGGACCTGTGTTTTTAGTAAACAGTCGCTTCTCGCTGGTCTCTGCGGCCACCCCCAGCTCAGGAAGCAAGTTCCCTCACCAGACGTGGCCCCCCTTCTCCCGAAGTTACGGGGGCATTTTGCCGAATTCCTTAACCATAGTTCACCCGAACGCCTCGGTATTCTCTACCTGACCACCTGAGTCGGTTTAGGGTACGGGCCGCCATGAAACTCGCTAGAGGCTTTTCTCGACAGCATAGGATCATCCACTTCACCACAATCGGCTCGGCATCAGGTCTCAGCCACAAGGTGTGCGGATTTGCCTACACACCGGCCTACACCCTTACCCCGGGACAACCACCGCCCGGGATGGACTACCTTCCTGCGTCACCCCATCACTCACCTACTAACCGCTTGGTCCGGCGGCTCCACCACTCCCCTCAACTCCGAAGAGATCAGGGCGGCTTCACGGCCTTAGCATCACGATGCTCGATGTTTGACGCTTCACAGCGGGTACCGGAATATCAACCGGTTATCCATCGACTACGCCTGTCGGCCTCGCCTTAGGTCCCGACTTACCCTGGGCAGATCAGCTTGACCCAGGAACCCTTGGTCAATCGGCGCACACGTTTCTCACGTGTGAATCGCTACTCATGCCTGCATTCTCACTCGTCAACCGTCCACAACTACCTTCCGGCGCTGCTTCACCCGGCAGACGACGCTCCCCTACCCATCACAGCCTCCGTTGGGAGTACATGCTGCAATGACACGACTTCGGCGGTACGCTTGAGCCCCGCTACATTGTCGGCGCGGAATCACTAGACCAGTGAGCTATTACGCACTCTTTCAAGGGTGGCTGCTTCTAAGCCAACCTCCTGGTTGTCTGTGCGACTCCACATCCTTTCCCACTTAGCGTACGCTTAGGGGCCTTAGTCGATGCTCTGGGCTGTTTC